>JACRDZ010000088.1 GCA_016212735.1 Candidatus Firestoneibacteriota bacterium
CATCACAGAATAAAATATCTCCGCTTGAAATAAATGAAAATGATTTTAAACAGCTTATTTCTGATTCAGAACCAGGATTTAAATTTTTAGTAGAAAAAATTTCCGGTATTTCTACACAAACAGCAAAACTTATTTATGCAGAAGATATTGAAAAAACATGGAAAAATTTTAATTATATTTTTTCTTCTTTAAAAGATAATAGAATTTCCCCTGAAATAGTAATACATAAAGATTCAAAAAAAATAATTGCTTTATCATTTGTTCATATTGAAAAATATAATGATTCAATATATAAAAAAATTCAATTTAAGTCTATTTTTGAATGTATTGATTACTATTTGAATCTGCAAAATAAAACATATTTAGATGATCTTAAATTATCTCTAATTGATAAAATAATAAAAATTATTTCCAGTTTAAATAGAAGGCAGAAAAATCTTAAAAACACTTTATTTTCACAGGAAGATATTGATAGATATCAATTATTTGGAAATCTCATTTTAACAAATATTAATAATATTAAAAAAGGTTCAAGCGAAGTCACGTTAATTAATTCTTTATCAGGTAAAAATGAATTACTAACTATAAAATTAGACCCTTCCCTTTCATCTACAATAAATGCACAGAAATACTTCAAAAAGTATAAAAATAGTTATGAGAATTTTAAAGCCGTTAAAATCAAACAGGAAATGACACATGATGAAATTAATTATCTGGAAGATGTTATTAAAAATATTAAAAAAGCTGAAATAATAAAAGATTTTCAAGAGATTAAAGATGTTCTTATTGAGCAGGGATATATACATCTCCCATCAAAAAAAGAGAAAAAGCGGATAAAAGAAAAATCTATTAATCCAAAACACTTTATATCCTGCGATAGATATAAAATGCTGGTAGGTACAAATGAGAGAGAAAATGATTTTTTAACAATGCATATTGCAAGACCTAATGATCTATGGGTTCATGTAAGAGATGATGCTGGAGCACATGTTATTATTAAAAATAAAACTCAGTGCGATTATATTCCTGAAAAAACAATAGAGGAAGCATGTTTATTAGCTGCATATTACAGCCGAAGCAGATTCAGCAGTAATGTACCTATATCATATACATATCGAAAATATTTAAATAAACCTAAAGGCGCTCCTACCGGGTTTGTAACATTTTCAAATGAAAAAACTTTATTTATTACTCCAATTAAAGAACGAATAGAAGAAATTATATCAAGAACGCAAACAGATAATTAAATTTGCAATTCTGTTGACTACTTTCTATCTTATATGATTTAATAATTAAAATATTGATTTTCAAAAGGGATTATAATGAGAACTATTGATAAAGGTTATTTAGTTTTATCTTCTATATTATTTGCTTTAATGACTTATTTTATAAAATTAGCATCAGTTTATGTCCCTGGAAATGAGCTTCTTTTCTTTAGATTTATAGGCGGTATTGTTATTTGCCTTATTGTTGATAAAAATTGTTTTCGTTTTTCAGAAGGCAGTTTCAATATAATTTTTTTCAGGGCATTATACGGTACTATTGCAACTCTTGGTTTTTTTTATGCTCCATATTTTATTCCTATAAGCCGATTATCTGTGCTGCATTTCAGTTATCCTATGTTCGAAGTTATATTTTCTATTTTCTGGATAAAAGAAAAACCAGAAAAGATTATTTATTTTTCACTGCCATTATCTATTTTTGGAATATTCTATATAATGAATCCGAGTTTTTCTGGTCTTAATATAGGAGATTTACTTGGTCTTATATCCGGTATTTTTGCAGGTATAGCAGTAATTGCAATAAGAAAAGCAAGAATAAAAAATTCTACAACAACAATATTTTTATATTTTTCAGTTTTTGGTGCAATAGTAACGTGTATTATAAATTTTTTCCAATGGGTAACTCCTTCTTTTTATGCCTCGTTTTTAATTCTTTTAGTTGCTGTTACAGGCGGATTAGGACAGGTTGCCATGACATATGCATATAAATCCTCCGGAGTTGGAGAAGGAAGTGTTATCTCTCTTTTAACAGTAGTATTTATTAATATTTTGGGTTTTATTTTTTTAAAAGAACCAATAACTTATCGGCTTATTTTCGGTGAATTTCTGGTAATGTCATCAATTGTTCTTTTAATCGTTAAAAGAACTAGAGATATATATCTTGAATGAGTTATTGATTTAGAATTTTATTAATGATACAATAATGATAATACAATACAACAAAAGGAGAATAAAAATGGATTGGGGAATTAAAAATCGTTTAAGTAAACTTATTCAACCTGACGGACATTGCTTTTTTATGCCAATAGATCATGGATACTTTCAAGGACCTACACGCTGTCTTGAAAAACCAGGAGAAACAATTAAACCTCTTTTACCTTATTTTGATGCGTTGTTCGTTACCAGAGGAGTATTGCGATCATGTATAGATACTTCTTTTAATAAACCAATAATTCTAAGAATATCAGGTGGTACAAGTATGGTAGGGAAAGATCTTGCAAATGAAATTATTACTACTTCCATAGATGAAATTATCCGTCTCAATGCAACTGCTGTTGGGCTTTCCATATTTATTGGCAGTGATTATGAACGCGAGACATTGCAAAATCTTGCTGAAACAGTTAATGTATGCGAAAAATATGGAATTCCTGTAATGGCTGTTACTGCTGTTGGCAAAGAGCTGGAAAAAAGAGAAGCGCGTTATCTTGCTTTATGCTGTCGTATTGCTGCTGAATTAGGTGCACATGTTGTTAAAACATACTGGTGTGAGAATGACTTTGAGAAAGTAATCAAAGGATGTCCAGTTCCGGTTGTTATGGCAGGCGGACCAAAATGTGAAACTGAACGCGAAGTTATGGAATTTGTATATGATGGCATACAAAAAGGTGCTATTGGCTTAAATCTTGGCAGAAATGTCTGGCAGTGCCCGCATCCAATTGCTATGGCAAGGGCATTACAGGCGATTATTCATGAAAATGCTCAAGTTAAGCATGCTATGGAAATATTTAATGAAATAAAAAACAAGTGAAATAAAACGCTGGATATAACATGGAACAGAAAGAGATATTTTATGCGTGTAGCAGTTTATTATAATAATCAGGACATACGAATCGAAGACCAGCCGATACCAAAGATTTGTAAAGGTGAGATTCTGGTAAAGGTATTGGCAAGCGGAATTTGCGGTACAGATCTTATGGAATGGTACAGAATAAAAAAAGCTCCGCGTATTTTAGGTCATGAAATTACAGGTGAAATAATTGAATCTAAAACAATTAAATTTAAAATCGGACAGAGAGTTTTTGTAAGTCATCACGTCCCATGCAATAAATGCAGATACTGCCGTTCAGGTAATCATACAGCATGTGGCGTCCTGCATCAGGGGAATTATGACCCTGGCGGTTATAGTGAATTTGTCAGAGTCCCTAAAATTAATGTAAACATCGGAACTTATATACTGCCAAAAAATGTTTCTTTTGAACAGGGGACAATGATAGAGCCGCTGGCATGTGTTATCAGAGGACAGAGAATTATTAACATAAAAAAAAACCAGATTGTTCTTGTTTTCGGTTGCGGTGTTTCAGGGTTATTAAATATTAAACTTGCTAAATTAAATAATGCAAAAGTTATTGCTGTTGACATAAATAAATACAGATTAAAAAAAGCGAAGGAATATGGTGCAGATGAAATAGTAAATGCTAATAAAATAATTGATATTAAAGCAGACAGGATAATAATCTGCACAGGTGCAATCCAGGCAATAGAGCAGGCATTTAACTGTATTGATAAAAAAGGTATTATTCTCTTATTTGCTATTCCTGATATTAATATAAAAATTCCAACAGTAGATTTCTGGAGAAATGAATTAACAATCACATCATCATATGGTGCTGCACCAATTGACATAGAAGAATCTTTAAAACTTATTAAAAATAATAAAATTGATGTTTTGAGAATGATAACTCATATAATTCCTCTTGAAAAAATCCAGGAAGGATTTAAAATTGCTTCAGATGCCAGAGAATCTCTGAAAGTTGTATTAATACCGTTTCAATTGTCCACATGCAGCATCAATATTGTTTCCGCGAGACTTTCTTAATGTTACATTTATCCCTGATCTGAAAAGATAGTTACAAAAATTTTGAATTACTGATTTATCAGGAGGCTGGAACTTTATTTCTTTTACGGGATTATAAATGATAAGGTTGACTTTGCATTTAAGATTTTTTAATAATTCGGATAAATTTACAGCACTCTGTGAATCTGAATTTATGTCTTTTATTAAAATATATTCAAATGTTATCATCCTGTTTGTCTTTTTAATATATTCATCGCATGTCTTAATAAGTTCCTTTAACGGATATTTTTTATTTACAGGCATAAGAGTTGAACGTGTTCTGTCATCTGCTGCATGCAATGATATAGACAATTCTATCTGCATGCCTTCTCCGGATAATTTTTTAATAGCAGGTATTATTCCGCAGCTTGAAATTGTAATTCGACGGGCTCCAATATCAAAGCCGTGTTCTGAGTTTATAATTTTTATTGCCTTTAATAAATTTTCATAATTGTCTAATGGTTCACCAATACCCATAAAAACAATATTTGTAAGTTTATTTCCCAAAAAATTATTTTTCAACTGCCATATTTCTTCAATTATTTCACCAGAAGTTAAATCTCTTTTAAATCCGCATAAACCGCTGGCACAAAATTTACATCCATATTTACAACCAACTTGTGTTGATATACAGGCAGTGACTCTTTTTTCTGATGGAATAAGAACTGCTTCAATTATGGAATTATCATTTAATTCAAAAAGATATTTTGCTGTTCCATCTTTTGAATTTTGAACACCAATTATTTTTGAATCATAAATATAAAAATGTTCTTTTAATTTATTTCTTAAATCAATGGGGATATCACTCATTAAATCAAAATCTGAAACCATTTTTTTATAAATCCATGAATAAATCTGTTTTGCATGAAATTTTGGCTTTTGCCATTCATCAAGAATATCTACCATCTCTTCCAAATAAAATTCTTTAATATTTTTTTTCATATTTTTCCATGTTTAAATTTATTTTTGTTGTCCTCTCTGTAGAACAAAACTTACAGTTGTACCCTCCCCTTCCCTGCTTTCAAAATTTAATGACGATTTATGAAGATTTAAAATATGTTTGACAATACTTAAACCCAGACCTGTTCCTCCTGATTCCAATGAATGAGATTTATCCACACGATAAAATCGTTCGCATATACGCGGCAAATCTTTTGATGGGATACCAATCCCTGTGTCTATTATTTCTATTTTTATCATATTTTCAAACATATTCGTTTTAACAATTATCTTTCCATATTTTTTATTAAACTTTATAGCATTTTCTATTAGATTTAAAAATACTTCAACTAAATAATCATAATCTCCCTTTATCCAGGAATTCTCTTCAGTTATAGATAATTCCAATTGTACTTCATTTTTTTGTACCTCTTTTTTCAGCATATTCCAGGTTTCTTTAATAATTTGCGGTAAATAGACATTTTCATTTTTGAAAATAATATTATTATTTTCAATTCTGGAAAGATTAAGAATATCTCTTATAAGCCTTTCCAGTCTAATAACATGCTTTTCAATAATAGTAAGAAATTTTCTACTATATTCTTTGTCATCAATTGCACCGTCCAGCAGTGTTTCCACATATCCCTTTATTGAAGTAAGTGGTGTTCTTAGTTCATGCGAAACATTTGCTGTAAAATCCGTTCTCAAATTTTCTAATTTACGAATTTCTGTTATTTCATAAAGAACTGCAATAACACCTAGATTTTTTGGTATATTTCTTATAGGTACACAATGAACTGCAAAAATCTTCTCAACAGGTGAAACCATATTGAGCTCGATCCTTGAAGGGATATTTATTTGCGATGTTGCTCTCAAAATATCATTAAGTTCATAATTACGTATTACTTCAATCGGGAAATGACCTAATACATCTTCTTTCTTTATTCCAAATATTTTTTCTGCAGCAGGATTTATAAGAATTAGTTTATCTTTTTCATCCAGTGCTATAACTCCTTCTTCCATATTATTTATAATTGCCTGAACTTTGCTGCTTTCTTCATTTAACTCCATATATTTTTTATAAATAATCCTGTGCAAATCATTAATTCTGTGAACGAAAGGAGTAAATTCTTCTAAAGGAGAGAATAAATAATTTGGGTCAAAATTACTGCTAATAATGTTCTCAAGAGAATATTCGAGGTATTGAAAATAAGATACAAAAGAAGATATCCATTTATAACCTAAAAATATAACAATACCTGTGACAATAAAAACTCCAAACCAACCCCATAACAATTTTGCCAATAAAATTGAAATTATTGTTATTAACAAAACTAATAAATATTTTATATAAATATTTAAATACATTTATTTACTCTATTATTTTATTTTATAATTTTTATAAAGTTCTTTTAAGTACGGATGGTCTGGAAATATATTTTTCTCATTTACTAAAACAGATTTTAGTTTTTCTATATCTCCAATTTGAATATAAAGCTCTAAAAGCAATATTAAAGAATATAAATGATTAATATCATTAATTTGCGCTTTATTAAAGCATTGAAGGGCTTTCTCATATAATCTGACAGATTCAGCAGTTTTTCCTCTTTTTTGATATATTATACCTTTAAATAGATATCCACATCCATCGAAAGTTCTTAAAGATATATAAATATTAAGTTCTTCAACAGCGTCTTCAATTAATTTATCATTCTTGCTTGAAAATCCCTTGTCCATATAACATATTCCAAGATGTAAATGCGCATCCGGCATATTAAAACTCAAGTTTATTGCAGTAATATAATGGTCTTGTGCTTCATAGAAATTCCCTTTAGTTTTATATATATAGCCTATTAAAAAATGTGCCAATTTATTATGAGGATGAAACATTAGCAGATTTTTCAAATTCATTAATGCTGTATCAGAATTCCCTGATTTAAGACAGCATAATGCAATATTTATATATGGTCTTCCATAATGTGAGGATAAATCTATTGCTTTCTGAAAATATGATGTTGCATCTCTATATATACTCATCTTGCTGTAAGCAAATCCAAGATTGTTATAAGCCTGTATATGTTTAGGATTATATTTTATTTCTCCAGAAAGATATTTTGCTGCACTTTTATAATCTTTTAAAAGAATACATGTAGTTCCAAGATCAAATAAAATATTTTTAAAAACCGGCCATTCTTTTAATATTTTTTTGAACTCTATAAGCGCTTTATCCTCTTGTTTTAATTTCAAATATGTATGCGCAAGAGTTTGGTATGCTTCCTTAAAATCAGAGGATATAGATATAGCCTGTTTTAAAGCTGCCACTGCTTCATTATACTGGCGATTATAGTAATATGCACAACCAAGATTATAAAATCCTGTTGCAAGTGGTTTATTAACAGTATTAGATATAGAACTAAAAACTTCAATTGCATCTCTGTAGTTATCCTGATCAATTAATTGCTTCCCTCTTGCATATATCCCATATACTTTATCTTGTTCGAATTCTTTAAGTGATTTAACTTCATATTCAAGCAGGAATATTTCTTTTTTTAAAATCGGTATATATATAAGTTCCATATCATCTATAATAATATTATGATTTCTTGAATGAAGTATATTTTTTAAATTTTTGTCTAAAAAATTCATTTTTATCCTTTAAAGACTATTTAGTTTACTTATTATAACACTTTCCATATAAAACTGCTTCAATTTTTTATTAAATAAAAAAGGGCAAGGATACAAGTTCATAATCCATGCCCAAATACTAAGGATCTGCACAGCCCATATTATTAAAAATACTAGAATTTAACTTCTATTCCTCCGCTTATAGTTCTTGGCGGCATTGGATAACCCTGGTCCTTAAACGTAGTTCCGAATTGTTCTTTATATTTTTTATCAAGAATATTATTAACACTTAAAAATATATTATAATTTTCTTTAATATTCTGAGACAATTTAATATCTGCAACAAAATAATCCGGCAACTTTTTTGTATCCATAGTAACCTGAGGGGAGTTATTATAATTAGGATAATAATTATATCTTTCACTGATATATCTTGTGTTGAAATTAATCTTTGTCCCCTTTTCAAAATTCAATCCTATTTTTACAGCCAGTTCGTGTTTTGGAGTAAATGCAGCACGTCTATTTTTAAATTCCTGTTTTGTTTCACCAGTTAACCAGTCTGAATAAACAATTTCTTTATTTTCTTGTTCTGCATCAAGAAAAGTATATGATACTCCAAATGAGTATAATTTTAATTTTTTTAAGAGTTCAAGTTCAACACCTGATAATTTATGTTTGTTAATATTCTGGGGTTCCCAATCACCATTTGCTTTAGGCGCCCACGCAATTTTATTATCAGTATCTCGTTTAAAAACTCCAAGTTGTGTCATCAAACTGCTTGATAACCAATGTTCAAAGCTTAGTTCATAGCTTAACCCTGTTTCAGATTTCAAATCTTTATTCCCGCCTTTTGGCCAATACAAATCATTAAATGATGGTGCACGAAATGCTTTCCCTATTGCTGTTCGAAGTGTATTTGTTAAATCTGGTTTATATGCCATTCCAATAGACGGTGAAAAATTTGAACCATATAATGAATGATTATCATTTCTTGCACCTAATGTTACAGAAACCTGTTCAGACGGATTCCATTGATTTTCAAGCCATATTCCTGTGTTATCCGACGAAGGCATCCAATTTGTAACGATAGTTGTATTTTGTGTTGTATTTAATACTTTCTGTTCTGCATCATATTTATCTTTTTTTGCATCAACACCCATTATTAATTTATCATATCTGGCAAAATCAAATTGAAAACATATACTCCCTCCCTGAGACTTGCTTTTATATGTATCATTTTCATCCATTACATCCGCAGGGAAAGAAAACCAGTCGTCATATCGCACAAAATACTTCATCAGACGTTCATCATGCCAAAGTTTTAAAACAGGATGTAATTTTTCTCCTCTTTTCAAATCAACCGTAAAATCAACATAATAATTTTTGTTTTTTTGATTATCAAATAAAGTCGTTACTTCACTATTGCCGTATTTTGCCTGTGTTCCTTTTTCAGGAACAGGGCCAGGGAGACCTGATTTATTGTCATGATATCCAATGTTTATCTGCGATAAAGAATTGTTATCTATATTATATTTCAATTTCAGGAATAAATCATTTGCGAAAAAATCAGAATTATCTCTATACCCGTCTGTTTTTTTTGTGCTGCCAGTAATAATATAGCTCCATTTGTTACTTGTTCTGCCATAATCAAGTCCATAAAAATAAGTATTATAACTTCCATAACTACCGTAAACTTTTTTATATGGTTCTCCTTTTATATCTTTCGTTACGATGTTTACAACTCCACCCATTGCATTAGCACCAAACAGATGAGAGCTGGGGCCTCTTATTATTTCAATTTTTTCAATATTATCCAATGATATTTCCGAAAGATCCGCACTTCCTGTGGAAATTGAATTAACCGGCCTGCCGTCAATAAGTACCAGGACCTGAGCGGATGTTGAACCGCGCA
>JACRDZ010000094.1 GCA_016212735.1 Candidatus Firestoneibacteriota bacterium
ACTAAAGAAACAATTTCCACTGCTCTTGGGGGAATACCTAAAGAAAAATTATATTGTGGTGAGTTGGCAATTACAGCATTGTTTAATGCTATTGATGATTATCTTAATAAATAAAGGGGGGATATACAATGAAAGTAGCTTATGTTTTTTCTACTCCGTTGGCACATAAAATACTAAGTGCAATGATAGTTCCTCAATTAGAATCAAACCGACATATAGTTGAAGTGGTTGGAATGTTTTTCTTTGTGGATAATACATTTTTGCTACAACAAGGAAATGATGTAGGAGAACGCTTAAAGGCAATTAGTAAAAAAACAGGCATGCTTTTAATGGCTTGCGACATATGCGCTTATGAAAGGAAAATTGATAAGAGTTTGGTTGATGGAGCAAAAATTGGTTGTTTCCCAGATCTTTATTTAGCTCTTAGTGGGGTTGGAGTTGACCAGGTAATTACATTATAAAAATAAATAACAATGGAGAATAGATATGTCTAAGATATTAGTGTTGGTTTATGATGGATTCTCAGAAATCGAGTTGAGTTTTCCTGTATCTATGTTTTCAATATTTGGTGGTGTAGATTATGATGTGGTTGCTTTAAAAAACAAAGAAGTAACTGGATGGGCTGGAATTACCATAGTAGCTTCAAAGCTCCTTAAAGAAATTTCTCCACTTGAGTATGATGCACTTTTACTTCCAGGGATCAGTCCATTTATGGTAGATGATCTATTAAAAAATGAACCACTTTTGAAATTGGTGAAAAATATGTATATAAATAATAAAATAGTAGCTGCAATTTGTCTTACCCCTTTAATTTTAGCAAAAGCAGGAATTCTTAAAGGCAAATCTCTAAGTTCTGATGCACCTCCGGAATCTTATTCTGAGTATGAAATTGGGGATATATTACAGTCACCTATTGTTTTGGATGGAAATATTATTACTGGAAAAGGACCAGGGTTTATCAAGCTTACTCAATCTCTATTTGAATCTTTAGGGCATGCTGAACTTGGGCAAAAACTTCTTTCATTTTTATATGACTCTGGGAGAATCATTGTGGAAGATATGAAGCCTATTTCAGAGAATACAGTTAAAACATCATGTAATGCTTCGACTACACCATCTTGTTGCGGATAAAGAGGAGAATAAATAAATTTTTTAAATATGGATAACTGTAATCAGCAGGTAGAAAAATTCAATATACCATACTTTGACTTATTCGGGGACAGCAATACAATAATACAATGGGACAAACTTTTTATCCAGAAGGAATGGCAACTTTTCTTTAATAAAATTCACCCAGCAATACCATCTTTTGTAAATGAACTTAAGGATGCTAAACTAAAATACATTTTAGATTTAGGGTGCGGGATTGGAAGACACTCCATATATTTAGCAAAGAAAGGTTTTTTAGTATCAGCTTTTGATAAGGCTGAATATGGTCTTAAATTAACTAAAGAATTGTTAGAATTTCAAGATCTTAAAGCAGACTTAAAAAATCATGATATTAACTGTTTCCCCTATCCCTATTCTGAGAATTATTTTGATGCTGTTATTAGTATCAATGTATTATATCACACTACATCAGTCAATGGATTAAAAGCTATTAAAGAAATAAAGCGTATTCTTAAACCTGGGGGTTATGCTTTATTTACCTTACTTTCTATATATGATCCTGAATATGGGAATGGGCTGGAAATTGAAAACAATACCTTCATTTTTTCCCATGGATATGAAAAAGGTGTTGTCCATCATTTTTATAATGAAAATGAAGTAAAAAAAATAGTTAGTTTATTTGATGAAAGTTTTTATGAACATAAAATATTAGAACGAGCTCCTAATGGTGAAAAAGGTTCTTATTGGATTATTCGTGTAAAAAATCCAAATTTAAAAATGGAGGGGAAAAATGATTTCTGATGAATTCATAAAAAAGGTTAGGAAATTTATTTTAGAATGTTTATTCAATACAGGCCGAGCACCTAACTTAAAAAAAATTATGAATAACTTTGAATTGTCTAAAAATGAAGTGATTCAAATTTTAAATAAGCTAGAAGAAAAAAGACATATTAAAAGAGTGCCTGGTACCCAAAATATACTTATGGCTTTACCTTTTTCTAATGTTACTACTGCTCATGAAATAAGTTTAAGCAATGGAAAAAAGTTTTTTTGCAATGGAGCTATAGATTCGTTAGGGATTTCTTTTATATTTCCTGAACAGGAAGTAAGTATTTCTTCTTATTGTCATCATTGTGGAGAACCTTTTGAAATAACGCTTAAAGAGGGAAATATCATTATTCAAAAACCTGAAGAACTTTTTGTACATTTAACTACTCCAGCATACCATTGGTTAGATGATTTAACCAGAACTTGTGGATCTATTAATTTTTTTAGCTCTAAAGAACATGTAAAAGAATGGGAAGTGGAAATTAATAGTAAAGGTCCTATAATTACACTTAATCAAGCTCTATCTATAACCAAGCTCATAAATCAACATAGACTTGATTTAGATTATACACGTCCCTCTGCACAGGAATTTAATAACTTGCTAAATTCATTATCTCTTGTGGGTAGTTTCTGGGAGAATCCGACTTAAAAAAGGAGAAGCCAAAAGATGACGGACATTATAAGAACAGAAGTGGCTAATAAAATCATTAGCCGAAAAACAGATTACACTTTTCATTCAGCGACCCAAAGCGTTTGCAATGAATGCCGTAAATTAATCAATGCACAACGGATCATTAAAAACAATAAAGTGTATATGCGAAAATTTTGCCCTGAGCATGGGCATCAAGAAGCGTTAATCTCCTCACATGCAGAATGGTTCTGTAGTAACTATGCACGTACCGCACCTGACTATAGGCCAGAAAATTTTAAAACTGAAGTAAAAAATGGGTGTCCTTATGATTGTGGATTATGTCCAGACCATCAACATCATACTTGTAAAGCAGTAGTAGAACTTACCGATGACTGCGATTTAAATTGTCCTGTTTGCCTGGTTGGGAAAAAAGGGAATTCATACCTTACTTTGAAAAAATGTGAAGAGATATTCGACAATTACGTAAATTTAGAAGGTGGTGGCGCAGAAGCCATCACCATTTCTTGCGGGGAACCAACTCTTCATCCTGATGTTTTGGAAGTACTAAAAGCAGCCATTAAAAGAAAAGTTAATTGTTTTCACCTTAATACTAATGGAAATAAAATTGCTAAAGATGAAGCCTTTGTTAAAGAACTAGCTAAACTTGAAGGCAACTTTTATATTAATCTTCAATTTGATGGCTTCTCCTCTGAAATATGGAAATCTACCCGGGGAACAGATTTAACAAATATCAAACTTAAAGCTCTTGAGATGTTGGAAAAATATAATATAAAGTCTCAAATCACAATGACAGTGATAAAAGGAGTAAATGAGCATCAAATAGAGCGTATTCTAAGAATGTGTTTAGAAAAAGATTTTATCAAATCTTTTAATATTCAGCCAATAGTTTATACAGGAAATGCGGCTGATAGAGTCATATACGATCCATTTGACCATATAACAATGCCTGATGTAATTCTTGCTTTAGAAGAACAAACCAATGGTTTAGTTAAGATGTCGGATTGGATAGTCCCTTGCAGTCCCATGTGTGCTGCAAGTTGTTATGTTTATATAGATTCTAGAGATAAAATTGTTCCTGTAAAAGGGATGTTAAAGGAAGAAGAATATCACGAGATAGTAAAGAATCGTCCTGATGCAACATGGGAACTTCAATCCTACTACCACAGTTCAAAAAAATCTGTAGAAAATAATTGCTGTAGTAATAAGATACTCAAACCAACAAAAGAAATAACTGGAAAAGTAATGAAAATAGGTATTCATGCCTTTATGGACAGTTATACTTTTGATATTGAGCGAATTATGCAATGTTGCATTCATTGTCTTACCCCAGATGGTAAAATAATGCCCTGGTGTGCTTATAATCACTTTTACAGGTCAAAAGATCCTCGTTATGCTGAAAAGTTTAGTCAATCGGGTTATAATGTCACTCCAAAGGAACACCATTCAATATCAGCTATATGAAAATGAAAGGAATGGGAATATGAAAAATGATAAGTGGAATCCACCAGCCTATGAACTAGTTGCCAAATCTCAATATCAAGATGGAATGAAACTAATCGAATTAGTAAATCCCAGAGATGGAGAAAATATTCTAGAAATTGGTTGTGGACCTGGTAGACATACTATAGAACTTGCTAAACGTACTCCTACTGGTTTTGTTTTCGCCTTAGATGCTTCTCCAAAGATGATAGATTTTGCTAAAAAAAAAATTATGGAAACTGGAATAAAAAATGTAAAATTTCTTATTCAAGATATACAACAGATTGATATTGTCTCTTTTTTTGATGTTATTTTTTCCAGCTCTGTATTACACTGGATTCCTGATCAAGAAAACTTACTTAATCTTTTAAAAAGAGCATTGAAGAAGGAAGGAAGATTGGGAATCATGATATGTGCCAAAGACAGTTTTCATGAAGGAACAATAGCTGCAGAAAAAATAATTAGTAAAATTGGATTAAAAAAATGTTATACAAACTGGATATGGCCATGTCTATATCCTCAAAAAGAAGAGTATGAAATATTGTTAAAAAAAGTAGGTTTTAGCAATGTTAAAGTTGAACTAGAGGAATATGAAATTTGGTTCAAGACTGGAGAGGAAGCAATTACTTTTCATAAAGAAAGCGGTCTTCATTCCTATTTAGCAAATCTTTCAGAAAGAGAACGTGAAAAATTTTTAGAAGAATATCGTATAGAGCTTGAATTATTAAAGACTCCCAGAGGAGTAAAGAGTACAGTTAAAGCAATTTTTGCCACTGCCGGCAAAGGTGTTTAATTAGTAAAAATAAAGAGGTGGCAGAATAGTAATATGCTACAGCATACAAAACTCTATATAGGTAAATATATATTATTTCTTTTTAGATAAGGTTATTATGGATAGAAAAAATTTTTACTTTAGTCTTGTATTATTAATAATAAGTATTGCAATTGGAACAGTTGCTTTTAAAAAAGTAAATGGGAATAACATGTTAATCCTAAAACATGTTGAATATGAAATTAAAAATATTAATCAATTAGAGGGTTTATTAGCACACATAAAGGAAACAACATCACAGGTTAAAGGAGTGAGCTATGAGAATATATATTTCATAAAAGATAAAAAGGAATTTGTAATTTTTTTTAAATGTGAAAGCGAAAAAAAATATTTAGAATGGAGAAAATTATGCCCTCCTCCCATAGGGGCTAAAGATTGGTATGAAGTTTTATTAACTAAGGATGAGTTTTTTTTTCAATAAAGGAAATAAAGGGGTCGCGAGGAAATAAAGGGGTCGCGTCTCAACATTAGGAGAAAAAATAGGGGTCGTTGGTAACTTGGCAACTAACTATTAAAAAAATTAATAAAAAAATGTTAACCTAAATAAAATTAATAAAATAAACAAAAATTTTAATATTTCTTCTTGACGTTGTTAAAAAAGAATGATTAAATAATATATAATTTAATCATATTATATAGGTGAAGTAAATGGAATTTACTTATGATTTTGCTGAAATTAATGGTAAAGTTCCTATGATAGATAAAGCAATATCAATAAGAAAAATTTTGAGAGGTGAAAAATGAATATAGCAAAAAAGTATTTTAAAAAACAACTTATTAATAATGAATTTAAACAATCATATTTTGAAGAAAAAATTAAATTGGATATTGAATATCAATTAGAAGAATTAAAAAAGGATATAGAAACCCATAAAACAATTGATAAAATTATCGAAAAAATTAATTCTATTGAGCAATATGTTATGTCTGTTTAAAATCAAATAAATAATCTCCTCAATAAAATCTAAATAAAAAAAATAAAAAGTAATTAAAATTTACAACTGAGCTCTATCTGAATCTGAAATTCAAGCTCTTTATAATGAATAATAAAAATCATATAAAATTAATTTTAAATAGATAAATATGAATAAAAGAGTTATAATTTTAAAATTAGAAAGCTTAGAAACAAAAAAATTAAATTTTAGGAATAACATATGAGTAAATATGAACGATTAATGCAACAAATTGTTAGTGGTAAAGCAGACGCAAATATTTCTTTTAATGATTTATGCAATTTATTGCTTCGTTTTGGATTCGAGATGAGAATAAGTGGAAGTCATCATATTTTAAGGAAAGTTGGGATTGAGGAAAAAATAAATTTACAAAAAGACGGCAACAAAGCAAAACCTTATCAGGTTAAACAAGTTCGGTATATAATATTAAAGTATAAATTAGGAGGGCAAGATTAATGGATAGATATGAAATAATAATATATTGGAGTGAAGAAGATAATGCTTATATAGCAGAAGTCCCTGAACTTCCTGGATGTATTGCACATGGAGAAAAATATGAAATTGCATTGAAAAATGCAAAAGATGCAATACAACTTTGGATAAAAACAGCAAAAGAATTTAATGATCCAATTCCTGAGCCTAAATGTCGGCGTCTTATTTACGCATAATGAAATTTGAAATAACATTGTCCAGAATCTTTAATGAACTATTAAAATAAAATTAAAAGAAATTAAAATTTGCAACTAAGCACTACAGCGGCATATATATCCCCCCAAATATAATA
>JACRDZ010000092.1 GCA_016212735.1 Candidatus Firestoneibacteriota bacterium
ATTTTCATAATCACAAAAAATAACAAAATAAGAATCTTTACTAAATTCTTCTGCACCGTAAATGATGCATGCTTGTCCGCCTATTAAAAGACTTTTTATCCCAAATTTCTGAAAAGTAAAAAGGACTTTGAGTATCGGGTTCTGCGTCAAGACTGCCTCCGAGAGATAAATATAATTTCCATAAATTACCTGACTCTTTTAATCTTTGCACAGGAGTCATTTTCAACCATTCTTCTGTTTCATCAATATATTTTTTCATAATGAATTTATTATATATGAAACATTATTATAAGACAATAAAAAAATATAACCCAAAATGAAATATGAATTAATCTTGAAAACCCAGTAATATAATGTTAAAATTATATATAAAACAATAAAGAGGTGACTATTTGCAGACAATTGAAGTGAATTTAAAAGAAAGATCTTATCCTATTCATATTGGATATAAAGTTTTAGATAAAATAGGTTTTTATGCAAGAGAAAGAAATAAAGATATAAGTAAGATTGTTATTATTACTAATAGAAAAGTTGGTAAATACTATTTAAATATATGCAAAAAAGGATTTGAAAAAGCTAAATTTACTGCTCAAGTAGTTTATATTCCAGATGGTGAAAAGTACAAAAATCATGCAGAAGCTATTAAGATATATAAAAAATTAATAAAATTTAAAGCTGATAGACGAACAACTCTTGTTGCATTAGGCGGAGGGGTAATTGGAGATATTGTTGGATTTGTTGCATCTACATATTTACGAGGAATCCCATTTATTCAAGTACCGACAAGTTTATTAGCTCAGGTTGATTCCAGTGTTGGAGGAAAAGTTGCGATTAATCTGCCAGAAGGGAAAAATCTGATAGGAGCTTTTTATCAGCCTTTAATGGTTTTTATTGATTGCTCAGTTCTAACAACTTTACCATTAAGAGAAATCAGAGCAGGTCTTTCTGAAGTAATAAAATATGGAATAATTAAAAATAGTAATTTTTTTAATTATATTGATAAAAATCTCGATAATATATTTAAACTGAAAAAAGAATACCTTTTAAATATTGTTTCTACATCATGCAGAATTAAAGCTTTTATTGTTGAAGAAGATGAAACGGAAAAAGGGGAAAGAGCAAAACTAAATTTTGGACATACAATTGGACATGCTATAGAAGCTCTGACAAAATATAAAAAATATAAACATGGAGAAGCAATAGCAATTGGTATGATAGGCGCAATGAAACTTGCAGAGAAGATGTCTTTTATATTAAAAGAAGAATCTGAATCTGTTGAAAATCTTTTAAAAAGAGTTGGATTACCAACAAAGATAAAAGATAAAATAACTGTAAATAATTTATTAAGAAGAATGGAAATTGATAAAAAAGTATATAATAATACAATTAAATTTGTCTTGACAAAAAAAATAGGGTATGTTACATTAAATTTGATAACTGACAAGGGGTTACTAATCTCAGTAATTAATGAACTATACCCACCCTATACTAAACAATAGTCAAATAAATACAATCATTTACATTAATTCAGGAGTATTTGAATGGCAAAACAAAAGGTTTTAATAAATCCTGAAATAGAAAATTTTAGTGAAAAATTAGCGCAAAATCCTGCCTCGCGTATTTTTGCTCCTCTTGCTGACGCATATAGAAAGAGCGGTATGCTGGATGAAGCTGTAGAAGTATGCATGAAAGGACTTAAATTTCATCCAAACTATATGAGTGCTCATGTTGTTCTTGGTAAGATTTATCTGCAAAAAGAAATGTTAGAAGAAGCGAGAAAAGAGTTTGAGAAAGTTCTGGAAATTGATGCGGATAATCTTGTTGCACTTACAATGCTTGGTGAGATTTTAATGAAATTAAACTGCTTAGTTGAAGCAGTGGATAAATTTGAAAAAATTTTAAAATTAGACCCTTTTAATGATAATGCAAAAAAAGCACTTGAAGATATTAAAATTCAGAAAAAAAGTAATGTTATAGAAAAAGAAGTAGATATCTATAATGTTTATCAAGAAGAAGCAACCAAAGAAAAGCAGAAAGAACAGGATAAACTTAAGGAACTTCAGAAAAGATCAAGAAGATTTAGAGACGACGATGATATTAATACGCTTACAATGGCAACATTATATTTTAAACAGGGGATGTTTCTGGAAGCAGAAAAAGTATGTAAAAAAATATTAATAAGAGAACCTGATAATTCAGAAGTTAAAACATTACTTCATAGTATTATTTCAAGAGACAGTGATAAAGAAAAAATAGAGAAAACAGAAGTTCAACAAAAACCTATTGAGCGTTCTTTACGAGATTTTTCTCCTTTTGCAGAAATTGAGAAAAAAGAGAAGGTTATACAGAAAGAGAATAAGGAATTAAATCTTGCACCAGAAATACATACAGAAACAATTGAAAAAAAACCTATGATTTCTGTTCATAAAATTTTCGGGGATATTTCTTCTTCCATTGACAGCAAAAAAGTAAAAGAACGTATTATTAAAGAAGAACTTCAAATAAAGAAAGATGGATTAGAGATAAAAAAAGAAGAAGTTAAAGCAAAAAAAGAAGAGACTGTAGTAATAAAAGAACCTGTAAAAGAGCCGGAGTATATTAAAAAGGAAGCAGAAGATGTAAAACCTGCTAAAGCTGAAGTTATTTCTCCATTATCAGATACAGTTGTAAAAAATGAAATTGATGAATGGGGCAGTTTTATTAAAACTATAAACGAAAAAGATAATATAAAATTACATCCTGAACCTCCTAAGCGTGTAATAAAAGATATTAAAAAAATTAAACCAATACCTCAGGTCCCAGGGATTAAACCCGGGGCCAAAAAATCTTCCAGTAATAATCCAATGGAAGATTGGCTTGATTTAATTAAAGCTGAGGGAGAAAGATAGATATATACTCAGCGAGGTCATAAATTCGCATTTTTGCGCTGGTCTTGAACATCGATAGCTGCGTTGCTCAGGTTCGAAATAGTGCAAGGCTATTTCTCACCTTCACGCCTTGCTCTCGATGCCCAATCCTCACCGAAAAAATGCGAATTTATGACCTCGCTGAGTATAATAATAAATGGAGGATAAATTTTGATTGATTTTAATGAAAAACTAGTAAATATTTTAGAAAAAGTTGATTGCTCAATAGCCTGTATATTTACAGGATTAGATGGTATTGGTGTTGCAAATACAGTAAGGGAGGAGAGATTTGAATCAGCAGTTTTAGATGTTGAACTTGCCGGAATGCTGCAGAATTTCATCAAAGTATCTAAAAATTTGAAATTGGAAAAAGTTGATGAACTTGTTCTTAAATCAGGGGATGTTGTTTTTTTTCTTAAAATGGTTGGAGAAGAATATTTTTTAGGGATTGTATTAAATAATGATGCTAATCTTGGCAGAGCAAGACTGGAAATAAGAAAAATAATTTCTACTTTTGAAAGAGATCTTTATACATAAAAATTAAGTTTAAAAACAAGTTGATTAAAATACAATATATATTATATTTAAAAAAGGCACAAATTGTGCCTTTTTTAATAAATTCTTCTGTATTGATAGCTGAACACTTATTTTAGAAGAAAGGATTAGGTTTTTTTATGGAACTAATTAAAGAAATTTTTGATGTTTTAAAAGAAACAGATATTTATGAATTTAAGTGGGAAACTTCTCAATATAAAATATTTTTAAGTAGATTATCAAAAGAAGAAAAAGAATTTGAAGCTTATATTGACATACCTAGAGAAAGTGCTCTAAAACAAAATTTGCAAATAGAAGTTTTAGTTAAACCTGTGCAAATAAAATCAACAATGGTAGGGACGTTCTATAGTAGTCACGAAAATAGTAATAAAAGTTATGTTACAAAAGGAGCAACAGTCAAAAAAGGCCAGACAATTTGCATCATTGAAACAATGAAAGTAATAAATAAAATCCAATCGGAATTTAATGGAAAAATATTGGATATTTATGTTGAAAATGGCAAACCTGTTGAATATGGGCAACTTTTATTTACTATATTACCAGAATGACGTGAAAAATAGGAGGATTAATGTTTAGAAAAATACTTATTGCAAACCGTGGGGAAATTGCTCTCAGAATAATAAGAGCTTGCAAAGAGCTTGGAATAAAGACTATTGCTGTTTATTCAGAAGCAGATAGGGATTCATTGCACGTTCATTTTGCAGATGAGGATATATGTATAGGACCAGCAGATGCAGGCAAAAGCTATCTCAATATTCCAAGTATAATAAGCGCAGCAGAAATAACTGATGCTGAAGCAATTCATCCTGGATACGGTTTTTTATCCGAAAATTCTCATTTTGCTGAGATATGTGAATCATGTAAAATAAAATTTATTGGTCCTAATTCTGAAATAATTAAAAATGCAGGAAACAAATATACAGCACGAAGAGTTATGATACAGAATGGGATCTCTGTTATTCCAGGAAGCAAGGAATTAATAACTTTACAGGACCAGGCACTTGAAATAGCTAATGAAATTGGATATCCTGTTATTATCAAAGCTGCAGGTGGCGGCGGTGGAAAAGGGATGAGAATTGCTCATACGGAAATTAGTCTATTAAATGCTCTTATGTCAACAAGAGCAGAAGCTAAAGCAGCTTTTGGGAGTGAAGATGTTTATATTGAAAAATACATAGAAGAGCCAAGACACATTGAAGTTCAGATTCTGGCAGATGAGTATGGGAATATTATTCATTTAGGAGAGAGAGATTGTTCTGTTCAGCGGCGTCATCAGAAACTTTTAGAACAGTCCCCTGCTCCTTTGCTTGATGAAGATACAAGGATAAAAATTAGTGAGACTGCATTAAAAATAGCTAAAACATTAAATTATATTTCCGCAGGGACAATTGAGTTTTTAGTTGATAAATATAACAATTATTATTTTATTGAAATAAATACAAGAGTTCAGGTTGAACATCCTGTAACAGAAATGGTTACGGGGATTGATATTATAAAACAGCAGATTCTAATTGCATCAGGTGAAAAACTTGGATTTAAACAGGAAGATGTAAAATTTAATGGTCATGCGATAGAATGCAGAATTAATGCTGAAGATCCAGAAAATGATTTTATCCCTCATCCCGGGCAAATTACAAAATATTATTCTCCCGGTGGTCCTGGTGTCAGGCTGGATAGCCATGTTTATCAGGGATATACCATACCTCCGTTTTATGATTCAATGATAGCAAAGCTTATAACTCATGGATCTACACGTCAGGAAGCCATAAAACGAATGGAACGAGCTTTAGATGAATTTTTAATTGAAGGAATAAAAACAACAATTCCTTTCCATAAGAAAATTCTTTCTCATTCATTATTTCAATCTGGAAAAATTAACACACATTTTATTAGTAATTTTACAAAGGAAGAATGACAGATTTCTCATAGGGGGAAAAATGGGATTAGAAAAATTGCGTAAAAACATTGATAAAATAGATAGTGAAATAATTAAATTATTGAATTTGAGAATTAACTATGCTTCTCAAATAGGTAAAATAAAAAAGAAAAAAGATATGGAATTTTATGTCCCATCAAGAGAGCAGGCAATATTTGAAAGCCTGAAGAGAGAGAATAAAGGTCCATTTCCGGATGCAGCATTAAAAAGCATATATAAAGAAATATTATCTGCAACAAGATCCATTCAGCATCCTTTAAAAATAGCCTATTTTGGACCGGAAGCAACTTTTACTCATATGGCATCAAAAAAACAATTCGGCAGTTCTGCAGAATATATTCCTGTAAAAAGCATAAAAGATGTTTTTCTTGAAGTAGAACACGGTTGGGTTGATTACGGAGTTGTCCCTATTGAGAATTCTACGGAAGGAGTTGTAAATTATACTCTCGAAATGTTTGTTGATTCAAATATAAAAATATATGAAGAAATATTTATTGAAATATCTAACAAATTATTATATTTATATTAAATAAAAAAAATAAAAAAA
>JACRDZ010000095.1 GCA_016212735.1 Candidatus Firestoneibacteriota bacterium
TAAACTCTGTGCCTTTGCTCCTTTGTGCCTTTGTGCCTTTGTGCCTTTGTGCCTAAAAATAAAATATTAAATCTATTCAGGATGTATTGCCTCTGCATTTTCTGCTGCCCAGCCAATTGTTTTATCACTATGACAGGTTAGACATACATAATCAAGAGTTATAAAATTTTTTGCATAAGTTGTATCATTGATAGTTTCGAACATATTTGCCGTTGAATCAGAATTAACTCTAAATAAATGTGATCGTAAATCTGCTTTATATGCACTTACTTTGTTAGCTATTTTAGCAATGTATGGCATATGACAATCAACACACTCTATATCTTCCATTCCCGCTGAAATAACACTTTTATCTGAATGACATACTATACATTTTCTAATAATAGCATCTTGTGGAGAATTTTTCGCACTTATATGCGGATCATGACAAGTTGAACAGTTATGATTTTTATGAGCGCCACTTTTTATCTCTTCATATTGCTGATTTGCATAAATAAAGCCATCTTTTGCTTCAACTTTATCTTTCCTGTTCTTATTATGACATTCTCCGCATAACTCAATAGATTTATCTACAGTTGGTTTATTGGAGCTTTTTGCAATATGCTTACTTGCGTTTCCATGGCATCTCTCACAAGTTACACCCAGCTCTTTCCATGTCCCTGTGATCCCTGAAAGATTATCCTGCGAACCTTCTTCACTATAACCTGATGTATGACATTTTCCACAGGAATACCCTTTATTTAAACCAATTATTTTACCTGTTGTATCCAGATAATAAGCTTTCCATCCATATCCACCTAAAACATAAGAAATATCTTTCCATTCATATCCAGCAGGAAGAGTTAATGTTACGTTTGAATAAGGATAAGAAGGAGGTTGTCCATTTTCAACTTTATTTAATATCCATTTATGTCCTGATTTTATAAAATTATTATAAATTGTACTATGACATCCTTCACAATTTTTTGACCCAACATAAGTTGCTGTAGTTGTATCAGCTGCATCACTTTTTTTATCTTTTTTACCTGAAGTTGAACATGCTAAAGCAATTAAAAACACAACTAATAATAAAACATATTGTACTTTTTCTTTATTTGTCATGATAAGCTCCTTTTCATTAATATATTTTTATATTCCGTAGTCTTTCCACTTCCTATCAACAAGATTTATAATTTCCTGGTTCATTTCTATACGTTCCGGCCATTCGCGGTCAAAGCCTTCTTCTTTCCATTTACGGGTTGCATCTATCCCCATTTTGGTGGAAATATAACGCTTACGTGAAGCATGATCCAGTGCATCTATTGGGCCTTCAACAAATTCAATGTCATATCTTGGATCTATATTATTTCCAACACGCCATATAACTTCAGATAAATCATGCACATTAGTTTCTTTATCAACAACAATTATTATTTTAGTAAACATCATCTGTCCCAATCCCCATAAAGCATGCATAACTTTCTTTGCATGTGTTGGATATTGTTTATTGATTGAAACAACTGCGAGATTATGAAACACACCTTCAAGAGGAAGTTCCATATCAACTAGCTCAGGGAGATTCATTCTTAGCAGGGGGAAGAATATTTTCTGGCTGGTACGGCCCATATAGCAGTCTTCTCTTGGAGGTTTTCCTGTGACTGTTGTTGGATAAATCGGATTCTTCTTATGTGTAATACATGTAAGATGGAATACAGGATATTGGTCCGGGAGAGAATAATATCCAGTATGATCGCCAAATGGGCCCTCTAATCTCGTTTCTCCGGGATTAACATATCCCTCGAGCACAATTTCAGCATTTTGCGGTACTTCCAAATCCACAGTCTCGCATTTTACGAGTTCAACGGATTTTTTACGCAGAAATCCTGCAAGTATCATTTCATCAACATTATCAGGTAAAGGTGCGCTTGCCGCATAAGTTATAGCCGGATCTCCGCCAAGTGCAATTGCTACTTCGAGCTTTTTCCCTAATTCACAGCATCTGCGGTAATGTTTTGCTCCATGTTTATGCAGATGCCAATGCATTCCCAGAGATTTATTATCAAAAACCTGCAAACGATACATACCGGCATTACGTATTCCTGTATCAGGATCTTTTGTATATACTATTGGTAAAGTAATGAATTTACCACCATCAAGAGGCCAGCATTTTAAAATTGGGAATATATCTAAAGACGGATTATCTCTTATTATAACTTCTTTGCATTGTCCGCTGGATACGATTTTTGGACTGAGATATGCAAACTCTTTCAGTTTCAAAATGGAATGTATTTTATCCCATAATGTTATTGGCATTTCTGTCTTAAGCATGATTTCAATACGTTTTGCAATATTATCAATAGACTCCTCTCCAAGCGCCAATGCCATACGTTTATCCGAACCAAAAGCATTTATAAGAACAGGAATATTATGTCCTTTGACTTTTTCAAATAATAATGCAGGCCCAAATTTTTCATTAACTCTGGAAGTTATTTCAGATATTTCCATGTCTGAATCTACTTCTATAGAAATCCGTTTTAACTGACCTTTTTCTTCCAATATTTTAATAAAATCTCTTAAATTGTCATATGCCACTAATTCATCTCCTACAAATCTTTTTTAGATGCTATTATATTATTAACTAAATATCGCGATATTTCTTCTACTTTATCTTTCTCTGTAGCTATGCATGGTAAAACAGAAACTCTTTTTGGCAGAGACAACTCTTGTTTTATTTTGTGTGGTGAAAGAGCATTTGGTAAATCCTGTTTATTCGCAACTACTACTATTGGAACCGTTGAAAGATCAATAAAATAGTTGAGTATAGTGCGGGTATCATCAAAAGATTCATAAAATTTGTGACTATCAACCATAATTATACAGCCAAACATCTTATATGAAAGTATCTCCCACATAAAATCAAACCGCTTTTGACCTGGTGTGCCAAAAAAGAATAATTGAGGAGTATCTTTTAATTTAACCTTAGCAAAATCCATAGCAACTGTTGTTGATTTCTTAGTTACAACATATGGTTCTGAAATTGATTTTTCTGTGTATAACATATTGTTATTGCTTATAGTTCTTATAAAATGTGTTTTACCGCTGTTAAATGCTCCAGTAACTACAATTTTGATCACTGTGGAATTTTTAATATTTTCTGTTAACTTTTTTTTCATAATTTTGTCCTATTTTGGTTAAAATATCATGA
>JACRDZ010000093.1 GCA_016212735.1 Candidatus Firestoneibacteriota bacterium
ATAAAAAATAATTAAATATTTGATATTGATAGGCTTGTTTATGAAAAATACAAGAACTAGGATTAGAAAGAAGCTTAATATGGAAAGGCAGAATCGCAAACCAAGAATATTGCCAATACATTCTTTAATTTTTTCTTTATCTCTAGCTATCTCTCTTGTTCCAAATAGAGGCAATCCAAAATTGGTAATTAAAGTAAAGTAAGTTATAATAGCAAGAGCAAAATTTATCTTGCCAAAGTCTCCTGGCCCTAGAATCCTGGCAAGATATACAGTAACAAAGAATCCTAAAACTTGATTTATTATTGTTGAAAATAAAAGAGAAAAAGTATTTTTAATAATTCTTTGCGCATTATCCACTATAAGTTTACCTTTGCTATTGCAGACAATTGAATTTATATTACTTTGTGACTATAATGATTTTTTTTGCTTATTATATATTTCCCATAATTTCAAATATTTTGTAAAAACATATATAGAAGCTAAAACGCACCAAAAAAAACCGTATATCCCGTCCAAAAATCCTAATTGAATAAAATAAGTCTGTATGAATTTAAAAGCAGGCCTTATAGTGAAATGATATATTGTCGGACGTTTACCCTCTTTGTATAACTGTTCTGCGGACCAGGTAGTATAGCGATTGAATTTTTTGAAATACTGTACCATGTCTCTTTGTTGATAATGTTCTAAGTAACCGTTCTCAATATACCCAGCCTTTCCATCTATAATTTTCTTAGCATGAACTCTTTTATCCTCACAACGACCCATATCATGCTTAAACAGACGTAAACTTTTATCTTTTCTCTCTCCGCTGTAATTTATGCTTTTTCCAAGAAAATAATTAAGACGATATACATAATATCCGTTAAACTCATCTTCTTCTTTTTCAAGAATATTTTCAATACTCTTTCTTAATTCAGGTGTTATTACTTCGTCGGAATCAACTATCATAACCCATTCATGTTTTAATTGTGGAATTGACCAATTATTCTGAGTAGCATTATTTATATATTCATGCTGAATAATTCTATCTGTATATTTTCTGCATATTTCAAGAGTTTGGTCAGTGCTGTATGAATCCACAATAAAAATTTCATCTGCCCATGTTACACTTTTTAAGCACTTTTCAACTATATCTTCACAGTTAAAAGTACTGATTAATATTGATAATTTCTTTCGCATTTTTATCTCTCATAAATAGTTTATGGTGGGCGATACTGGGTTCGAACCAGTGGCCCCTGCCGTGTGAAGGCAGTGCTCTCCCACTGAGCTAATCGCCCTACATTTAAATTTAGTCTAAAACAAATATATATCATATACCTGTGCTTATTTCAATCCAAATATAAACGATATAAATAATTGTATGGTTTTGCACTTATATATTAAATTTGAATGGTAAAATAATTTTGATATTTGAGATTTAATTTTTGTTTCAGATTTTGGTTAGATTAAAATTTAAGAGGTTAATAGACAATTATTTTTTAGTTTTTTCTATTATTCTGATATATTCCTGAGCTTTCTTATTTAAATCATGTTTTGGATTATTATCCTGGACGGTCTTTAATGCTTGTAATGCATTTTCAAAATCTTTCATATTATAATACGAAAGGCCTATTTTTAATTGTGCTGCAATATCCTTATCAGTTTTAATATTATTATTAATAGCCTCATTAAAATATTCAAGCGCTTTTTTATAATCCTGTTTTGTATAATATGTTTCACCTAACCAATATAAGGCATTATCAATCAATGAATCTTCTTTTGCCTGAATAACCAGTTCTAATTTTTCCCTGGCTTCTTTAACCATATTCTTTTTTAAAAGTAAATCAAGAGCTTCCTCGTAAATTTTTATAACTTCATTTTTATTTTTCAGATCTTCAGTTTTTTGAATAGGTTCAACTTTTTTTACAGGTTCAGATGTTTTCCCAGAAGATATCTCTCTGCGTTCTTTTTCACGAGCTTTTGCTTCTTCAGCTTTTTTTATGAACTTTTCTTTGAGATCAATTTCAAGATGATCTTTCGCTGTTAAAGCCCATTCTGTATCAGGATAATTATTAATAACAAAATTAAAAGTTTCTTTAGCTTTATCATAATTATCAAAAGCTTCATAGCATAATCCTATAAGAAAATGGCTTTCTGCTATATAAATACTATCTGGATAATCTCTAATATATTTTTTAATTTTAAAATATGCTTCACCATAATTTTTTTCAACAATATATTTCTTAACACCATTAAAAAGTTCCTCTCCATTAATCTTATTTAATATAATTTTTAATTCTGAACCTAATGAATCTGTAAGCTTATCAACTTCATTAACCACTTCTTTAACTTTTTTATAATCTTCTTTGGATAATGCGTTTGTTCCTTCATTAATGAGTGTTTTTATCTGATCGGCTTTTTGAGGTAAATATTTATTTACTTCATTAGTTACAGATTTATCCGCTTTTAATTTTGCCTTTTCAATTAAATCATTAAAAAGTGCTCTTTCTCGGATTTTACGTGCTTCTTCTGTTTTTTTACGTGCTTCTTCTTCTTCTTTCTTTTTTCTTTCTTCTTCCTCTTTCTTTTTTTCTTCAATTTCTTTATTTTTACTCTCTTCTACCGCAGTAATTATTTCTGCTCTTGCTTTTTCGATATTTTGCGCAGCATCTGAAAAACGATCCTGCTTTAGAAAAAGTTCTGATTGTGCTAATAGATTTTCTGATGTTTTTAATTTAAGAGAAGAATATTTTTTAATTTTAGGAGTAGAAGATTCCTGAAAAAAGTTTTTAGCATTATCTATTAATACTGTTATTCTTTCTCTTTCTTGACGAATACGTTCTTCTTCATCTTTTTGATTTATCTCTGCTTGAGTAATTTCCAGTTTTGGCGAATCATAGGTAATATCCAGAACAGGGAGTCGTTTAACACCGCATCCGGATATAATAATAGACAATAAAAAATATAAAATAAATAATAAAAAAGAAACGTAAAATTGAAATATGGTCCTGGAAAAATTATTCAATTTTTTCATATTTTTTGCTCCGCACTATTTAAAGTTTTTATAAAATATATATCGGTAAGCATTAAAATATACTTTAGAGGTTAAGTATTAAAAAGTCAAGTTATTTATACTCCCTCCTTTTTTAGGAGGTAAAGATTATAATATATTATATGATATTCTAATATTGTAACAGAAATATAAAAAAAAGATTGACATAAAAATAAGTAATATATTAAAATCAATTTAGCGTTCAGGTATCAGCAAGCAGATAAAACAAGAAAAAATAGAACTGTATATAAGAATTTTAATAAAGGAGGAATTTAAATGAAAAGGTGGTTAGTAATTTTATTAATATTAGGTGTTTTAGGATGGATATTTATAAAGATAAACAATGCAGGGCAGGCAATTGTAATGGAAAATGTATTAACGGATTTTAATAAAAAAGTTGAAAAGCCTGAAATAGATAAATCTGCTTATATAAGCTCGCAGTCTGCAGTAATCGGGGATGTTCATTTGGGGAAAAATGTTTATGTTGGGCCGCATGCGTTTGTTCGTGGTGATGAAGGACAATCTCTTTTTGTAGGTGATAATTCAAATATTCAGGATGGAGCTGGTATTCATGCTCTTGAAACTGAGGAAACAAAAGATTCTGAAAAATGGGAATATTTAGATAACCGTTTATATAATGAAAGCGGGAAATTATTATCTAAAGAAGAAGCAGAAAAAGAAAAAGGATATGCAGTTTATATTGGCAAAGCTGTTTCATTAGCACATCAGTCATTAGTACATGGACCTGCTTATGTTGGTGACAGTACTTTTGTTGGTATGCAGTCTCAGGTTTTTAATGCAAAAATAGGAAGACATGTTGCAATCGGAGTTAAAAGTCTTATTACAGGCGGTGTTAGTATTCCAGATAATACCTTTGTCCCGCCAGGATCTGTTATTACTACTCAGGAACAGGCTGACGCTCTTGGTCCACGCATTGGCAGCCCGTATGAAAATACAAATGCTAAAGTAGTACATGTAAATATGAGTCTGGCAAACGCATATAATGGCAATAAATTAGAAAAAGAAGAACATAGTGAGGCACAAACTGAACAGGCAGCAGCGGATACAACAAAAACATATGCAGAATCAACAGAAACAAGTAAATCAGAAGCAACACACTAGTAACTGGAAGGATATTAATTATGAAAGATCTTTCTTTCCATGAAGGGCAGACAGTATTAATAATATTAAAAAATAAAGATATAAAGGATGAATATTTCAGTAAAATCCGGAATGTGGAAAGAAAATATCTTGTTATAAATAATCCGTTTGAAGAGAAAAATATTCCAATTAAAAAAAATGATCTTTTATCTTTTTTCATTCTTGAAGATAATGACATATATAATTTTACAAGTAATGTAGAAGAAATAAAATTTGGCCGTAATCCGGAATTGATAATCGAAAAGCCAAAAGATTTAGTTCATAATCAAAGAAGAATAAGTATACGATTTCCTCTGGCAATTATTGTTAAATATGAAATTGAAACAATTAAATCTTTTTTTAAACATGGCCCTGTTGAAGGCACAGCTATTGCGAAGAATATTAGTATCAGCGGTATATTAATGGAAACCAATGATAAATTTTCAGATAAATATAATAATATTAATGTTAAATTAAATTTTACTTTACCTGCATATCCACCTATTAAAGTTAATGGGAAGATAACCAGAATATCTCCTAAGGACAAAGGTGTGGAATTTGCTGTCAATTTTTTTAATTTAGATCCGCATGATAAAGAAAATATAGTCAAATATATTTTCAACACACAAAAGAAATATATTATGGAAAAAACATTACTGGAAAAATTATAATACAATGAGAATTAATAATGGATTTTTTAGAAGAAATTGTTCAATATAAAAAAAATGAGATAAGAGAAAGAAAATCTTTATATCCTCTGCATGAATTAAAAAAAGAAATATATCCTCAAAAAAAGGCAGTCATGAAATTCAGGGATGCAATTTCAATCTCTGACAGATTAAATCTGATAGCAGAAATAAAAAAAGCATCTCCTTCAAGGGGAATAATACGATCCCCTTTCAATCCTGAAGAAATAGCAAGGGCATATGCTTCCTGCTGTGTATCAGCTATATCTGTTCTAACAGAAGAAAAGTATTTTCAAGGTAATATACAATATCTTAGAGATATTCAAGCAATAACAACAATACCTCTTTTAATGAAAGATTTTATTATAGATGAATATCAGATTTATGAAGCCCGGAAATACGGGGCATCTGCTATATTATTGATTGCAGCTATTCTGACTGAAAATCAAATTAATAATTTTATGAATATTGCTAAATTGCTTGATCTGGATTGTCTGGTAGAAGTTCATAATGAAGAAGAATTAGAAAAAGTATTGAATTTAAATGCGCTAATTATAGGAATAAATAACAGAGATTTAAAAACTTTTCATGTTGATATAAATACTTCATTTAAACTTAAAGAAAAAATTCAAAGTGATAAGATTGTTGTATGTGAAAGCGGAATTAAAAACAATAATGATATGATAAAACTCAAAGCATCAGGATTTAATGCTGTTCTTATTGGTGAGACATTTATGAAAAGCCTGGATATTGCTGCAAAAATTAAAGAAATATGGAATTGCTGAAATTAAAGTATTTTTTAGTTGATTTTATTAAATCTCTAATATATATTATATAGTTATTATGGAAATAAGAAAAGATATTTACGACCAAATGGTCAAAGAAGCTATTCAATCATTTCCAAAAGAATGCTGTGGAATATTAGCAGGAAAGAATAAACTGGCAACAAAAATCTATTCTGTAAAAAATGTGGACCCATCACCAGAGACCTCTTATTTAATGGAATCAAATACTCAATTGAAAATATTAAAAACTATAGATAAGATTTATATTGACATGGTAGCTGTATATCATTCCCATCCAAACAGTGAATGTTTTCCTTCTGAGAGAGATATTGAACTTATAAGTTATCCAGAATGTTTAAATGTTATAATTTCCCTTGCGGACATTGATTCTCCTGAAGTGCGAGCATTTCTAATCAAAGAAAAAAAAATAATTGAAGAACAAATAAAAATTATTTAATTTTATGACCAACTTGAATATTTCTAGGGAGGCGGAAAATGATGCAAAAATCAAAAATATTTTTATATTCATTATGTTTTATATTTTTATTACGCAATTTTACACAAGCTGAAAACACAATACGCATAGGAGTCGCAGGGCCTTTTTCCGGACCGGCTGCTCTCTATGGAGAGATGGTAAAAGGCGGAGTTGAAATCAAGGCAGAAGAAATCAACAAAAGTGGTGGTATAAATGGCAAGAAAATTGAGCTTGTTTTTGGTGATGATTTATGCGATCCAAAAGAAGCGTCAAGTGTGGCACAAAGATTTGCCTCAGATAAAAGTATTTCAATTGTCATAGGACATTTATGCAGTTCAAGTACTTTAGCTGCTAAACCTATTTACAAAATGCTGAAATTGCCTGCTATCTCGCCATGTTCTACTAATGTAAAAGTATGTGAAGGAAGCGATTATATGTTCCGCGATGTATATAGAGATGATTTCCAGGGAATTTTTATGGCGCGATATTTGAAAAATATTCTTAATATTAATAATGTCGGAGTTTTTTATGATAATGACGACTACGGAATTGGGCTTAAGGATTCTTTTGTTCAAGAAGGGGAAAAAATAGGACTTAATATAAAGGGAATAGAAACTTATACAAAAGATGTGACAGATTTTACTCCTCAGCTTACGAAATTCAAATCTTTTGGAGTAAGTGCTTTATTCATTGCAGGATTATATAATGAAGCAGGTTTAGCAGCCAATCAGGCACGTAAACTGAATATGCAAATACCAATTCTTGGGGCAGACGGCATTGGTACCCCGGGGTATATTGAAGTAGCAGGGAAGAAATCCAGTGAAGGGACAATGGCAAGCTGTCCTTATGCTTTTGAACAGGGGAATGACCCGCAGGCAGATAAATTCTCTAAAATTTTTAAACAAAAAACAGATAAAGAAGCAGACTGGATGTCAGCTACTTCATATGATGCCATGGGTATTGCAGTAAAAGCTATTAAAGCAGTTGGAAATGATAGAGAAAAAATTAAAGATTATCTTAAAAGTATGGATAAACCTGAGAAAGGATATAAAGGGATAACAGGAGTTACTTATTTTGATAAAAACGGAGATTGTCAGAAACCTGCATATGTAAATATCGTACGTGATGGGAAATGGGTTCCTGCACCCAGGCAGATGAAGTAGATTTTTAATTACACAAGGAGAGATATGCATGAAAGAAATATTTACAATGTGGAAACATACAAAAATGATTGTATTGACAGCATTAACAGGCGCTATTTATGCGGCAGTACTTATGCCATTTAAGATATTTGCAATAATCCCGGGGTTTACTGAAGTCAGGCCTGGAGTTGTTGTCCCTATAGTTTTTGGAATTTTATTCGGTCCAGCAGGAGCATGGGGAAGTGCTATGGGTAATTTCATTGGTGATTTTATGGGTGGTATGTTTTCTATTGCAAGTATTTTCGGCGCAATCGGAAATTTCTTTTTTGCATTAACATCTTATAAACTATGGGGATTGTTTACAAAAGAAAATGAAGAATTAGTTTTAAAAGAAAATAACAAGATTAAAGTATTTATTTTTATCAGCATATTGTCCAGCAGTACTTGTGCAATGTTAATAGCCTGGGGTCTGGAAATTTTAAAAATATTACCTTTTGCAGCGTTTGCCAGTGTTGTTTTTATTAATAACTTAATTTGTCCTATTATATTATCACCGTTTTTATTCTGGCTTCTTTATCCTCGAGTTAAAAAATTTGATTTATTCTGGACTGACATTATGAGCAAGGAAGAAGTCTCTCCGCATTGGTCCCCTCGTATTGGCGGCATATTGATGTGGCTCGGCGGTTTAGGGGGATTAATTATTGGTATTTTAGTTTCAACAGGTGTTTATAATGCTGAACTTCTAAATTTTGCTGTTGGAGCAAAAGGCCCAATGGTAGTATGGAGTGTTTCCCCATTTGTTATTTCTCTGATTGCAGGATGTATTTTAATATAATACTCTTCTTCTTGAAATTGAAAGAATAACCAACAATAAAAATATGAATAATAATATGGATAAAATTATTTCAATAAAAGAACTTTCTTTTACATACCGCAATACACAAATCATAGCATTAAAAAATATTTCTTTAGATATTTTTTCAAATGAATTTATTGTTTTAATGGGTGCAAACGGTGCTGGAAAGAGCAGTTTTTGCTATACATTAAATGGGCTTATTCCGCATTTTATTAAGGGTGAGCTGATAGGCAAAGTCATTGTTCAAGGCAGAGATACACACGAGTATAAAGTAAAAGATTTTGCACAAACACTTGGTTTTGTTTTTCAGGATTTTGAAACACAGTTATTTTCAACAAAAGTAGAACTGGAAGTAGCTTTTGGATGTGAAAATCTGTGTCTGTCACCTGAAGAAATTAAAAAAAGAATTCATAAAGCGCTGGAATTCACACATCTTGAAAATTTAATAGATCGTCAGCCTGAGACTCTGTCCGGAGGACAAAAACAGCGTTTGGCAATTGCTTCTATATTAGCTATGGAACCAGAAATAATTCTTTTTGATGAATCAACTACAGATCTGGATCCTATTGGAAAAGCAGACCTTTTTGAACTGGGATATAAGTTGAGACAGGAAGGTAAAAAAACTTTAATAATGGTAGAGCACGAAACAGAAGAAGCTGTTAAAGCTGATAGAATTATTATTTTAAATGAGGGAAAGATTGAAGCAATCGGAACTCCCAGGGAAATATTAAGTAAAATAGATCTTATTAGAAATTCAGGTATAATGCCTGTTAAAATATCAGAATTGTTTCATAGGTTAGGTGAGTATGAATTGCCATTTACAATTGAAGAAGCAGAGGAAAAATTCAAAAAAAATAATTATAAAATTGATGAAAATAAATATCAGCTTTTAATCGAAAAAGAAAAATTAATACCTCAGAATTACGGTAGTCCAATAATAGAAATAAGAAATTTGCAATTTAAATATTTAGAGAATAATCCTGTTTTAAAGAATATTAATTTAACAATTAGACAAGGTGAGTTTATAGCGATTTTAGGCCAGAATGGCAGCGGCAAAACAACTCTTGTTAAACATTTCAACGGTTTGCTTTTGCCTTCAAGCGGTGAAGTTTTGGTTAATGGTGAAAATACTAGTAGTGTTACAGTCGAGAACTTAAGCAGAATAATTGGTTATGTTTTTCAGAATCCTGATCATCAGATTTTTGCAGAAAGAGTATATGATGATGTTGCGTTTGGCCCGCAATTGCATGGGTTTTCAGATTTAGAAGTTAAAAGGAATGTAGAAGAAGCATTAAAAGCTGTTGGATTATTTGATTTTCAAGATAATGATCCATTTGTTCTTACAAAAGGGCAGAGACAAAAAATTGCTGTTGCAAGTATCCTGGCAACAAAACCTAAGGTAATCATTTTAGATGAACCAACAACAGGACTTGATTATAAAGAACTTTTAAGCATGATGGATTTACTTAAAAGATTAAATAAGGCTGGACATACGATAATAATAGTTACACATTCCATGTGGATTGCAGGTGAATATGCACATCGTGCTGTTATTATTAAAGAAGGTGAAATATATATTGAAGGAACAATGCGTGAAGTATTTGCTCAGGAAGAAAAACTGACAAAAGCTTTTTTAAAACCACCTTCAATGGTAAGTTTATCAAATAGATTTGGAAAAACAATGATGTCTGTTGATGAAGCTGCAAGTTGTATATACAGGGGATGAAGTAAAATGAGTTTTTATTTATATGATGATAAAAAAACTATTATACATGCACTGGACCCGCGCACTAAAATATTTATACTTTTTGTAAGTTTTATTTTAACTCTGTTTTTCGATCATCCGATATATATTTTATTTACCGGAAGTTTTATTTTATTTTATGGTCTTTTGAGCAGAGCCTTAGGAAATATAAAAAAAGTATGGTTTTTGATTTTTGTTATAACAGTTTTTACTACTATATCATGGTCAATATTTGGGAGAGGGCAGACACAATTATGGAAAGGAATCAGTTACGAATCTTTTCTGTATGGATTAGGTGCAAGTTTAAAGATTGATTTAATGATAGTTGCTGGTATAATATTTCTTTCAACATGTAAAAATGAAGACGTGACTTTAGGATTAATTAAACTGGGATTACCATATGCAGTAAGCTTCTCATTTGGTATGGCTTTGCGTCTGGCACCTATGTTTTTAGAGACTTCATCTACTATTGTTGAAGCACAGAAATCAAGAGGAGTAAATTTTGATATAAAACCTTTCTGGAAAAGGTTTAAAAGTTACTTTGCTTTACTTGGTCCGGTTTTATTAACATCAATACGTCATGCAAATGGTTTAGCAATGGCTCTGGAAAGTAAAGGATTTACATATAATCAGAAAAGATCTTTTTATATAAATTTAAAATTTAAAAATAAAGATTTTTTGATTATAATAGTTTTACTAATATTTTTTTTAATTAATATTTATTTTTTATATAAAGGCAGAGGAAAAATTGAAGGATTAATATTATAAAAAAATAGGAGTTAAATATGAAATTGGGTTTTTTTGTTAATGCTTATAGATTATTTTCTATAGATTATGCTTTAGATAGTGTAGTTAAACATGGGTATCAGGGAGTAGAATTATGGGCAAAAGGGAATCATATTACTCCTTTTGATAATGAAGAAATATGGCTTGGTATAAAAAACAAAATTTTAAATTTAAGTCTGGAAATTTATGGAATAAGTGCACATCTTGATTTTGTTGCTCCGGATAAAAACAAAAGAGAATTAGAAATTAAAAAATTTTTAGGTGTTATTAAAATGGCAAAAGTAATGGGGGTAAACGAAGTTCATACTGCTTCAGGAGGATTATATAAAGATATTTCATTTGACCTTCAAGAAAAGTATTTTTTAGAAGCTATGAATATTCTTGGGAAAGAAGCTCACAATAAAGGAATTATAATTGCACTTGAACCTGAACCTGAAAAATGGTTGAGTAAACCACACCAGGTAGTAGATATTATAGAGAACAGATTATCACATCCTGTTTTTAAAGTATTATTTGATACAGGACATGCTTTTGGTGTTGGGACAACACCAGAAGATTATTTAAAAGCTGTTAAAAAACATTTGCATCTTGTTCATCTTGATGATGTTAGAAAAGCTGATTTCCCACATCAGCATTTAATCCCAGGAGAAGGGGATATTGATTATATTTCTCTTTTTAATACTCTAAAAGAGATTGGATATAATAGCTGGATTTCTATGGAATTAAACAGACACAATGAAAAACCTGATGCGGCAGCAGAAAAGGCAAAAAGATTCATTGATGGTTATAGAAAATACTGGGGATAAAACTAATTCGTTAAACTAATGGTGTTTATCTGTTAAAAATGATATACCGGGAAAAGTTTTCCCCTCCAGTAACTCAAGAGATGCTCCTCCGCCAGTAGATATATGAGTTATATTTTTAGTATATCCTGCCTGCATAATAGCAGCTACAGAATCTCCACCGCCTATTACTGTAGTAGCCTTGGATTCATTAAGTAATCGAGCCAGTTCAAATGTTCCTCGTGAAAAATTGGGAAATTCAAAAACTCCCATTGGCCCGTTCCATATAATTGTTGCTGCACGTGATATATACCCGGAAAACATTTCTATTGTTTTTGGTCCAATATCCATAGCTTCCCATTCATCCGGAATATTTCCTCTGGTAACTATTTTAATATTTGCATCTGCACTGAATTTATCACCAATAACATGATCTATAGGCAGAAGCATTTCTACAGTATGATCAATTGAATCACGTAATGTATCTTTAGCTATTTCGATTTTATCAAGTTCAACAAGAGAATTCCCTACATGGCTTCCCATTGCTTTTAAAAATGTATAAGCCATTCCTCCACCAATAAGAAATGCATCAACTTTATGCATTAAATTCTGAATAGCGCCAATTTTACCAGAAACTTTTGCTCCACCAAGAATAGCTAAAAAAGGTCTTTTAGGATTTTCTAAAAGTTTGACAAAATAGTCTATTTCTTTCTGCATCAAAAAACCTGCTGCTGCAACAGGTACATATCTGGCAACTGAAGCTGTTGAACAATGTGCGCGATGTGCAGTTGCGAAAGCATCATTTATATATACGTCAGCAATTTTAGCCAGTTGTCTGGAAAATCTTTCATCATTAGAAGTTTCTTCTTTATAGAATCTGACATTTTCCAGAAAAATTATATCTCCGTTTTGCATGTTTTTTATTTCGTTTTCAACTTCCAGTCCAACGCAATTATCCAGTTTCTTAACTGGACGATTAATAAGTTCACTCAATCTTTTTGCAACAACATCTGTCTTAAGCCTGGGATCAGGAACTCCTTTTGGCCGACCAATATGCGTACATAATATAAGTTTAGCGTCATTTTCAAGGGCATATTTGATTGAAGGCAAAGTTTGACTAATACGGCTATCATCAGTAATATTACCAGATTCATCCATCGGTACATTAAAATCTACTCTCATTAATACATGTTTATTGTTAAGTTTAACATCTGTAATACTAAGCTTATCCACAAACATACCTCCTCCTTATTAAAATTGTTATTGATTATTATGGCGTTATTTATATAAAAAGTCAAGAGTATCAAACGAATGGATTAGTACAGATTAAAAATTATAGTGGTGAGGACAATCTTGCAAAAATATTTCATTATATTTTTTTATCATATAAGGAGTAAGCCATGGAGTTATATTTTTTATAGCCAGGAAGAAATCTTCTTCTTGTACTCTCTCAGATTTTTTTTGCAAAGCAAAAACACATGCTTTTCTGCATAAAGTTTCGATATCCCATCCAGTATATCCCTGTATTATTCTGATTAACTTATTTAAATCTGTGTTTTCAGACAGTATTATATTCATTTTTTTTACATATACTTTGAGCATTTCCATTAGATCTTCTTCCCCTGGAGGGGGAACAAACACTTTACGGTTAAACCTTTTTTTTTCTTTAATAATACTCTGGTCTAAAACATCAATTCTATAACAGGAACCAATAAGCATTACACGTTTTTCATCCATTTGCAATTTATCAATTTCTGATATATATATATCCCCCAACTCTTTATCTGCAAAAGTTGACGGCTTCCCTCTGAAATTTCCAGGTTCCCATTCCCAATCTGCTCCTGATCTGGGGAGAAGCCACTCATTATCAGCAATATATAATACTGATGGTGCATGTTTTACTGCATTTGAAAAAGCTTCTTTTATGACTTCTGGTTTTCCCAATATCTCTCTACCGGATATATATATATATGTAGCTTGTGATTCTTTTGCTGCTGCTTCAGCAAGCATAGTAATCCCAACTCCGAGCGGCCCCCAGAGCATTACACCGCAAGGGATAACTATATTTAGCTTTTTAAGTTCATCGTATCGCAGCATTGGTAAACATACAATTTCTTTTAAACGCTCTTTAACTTCTTTATATCCGCCAATATCATCCCATGACAGTTCAGGTTTTTTAATATCATAATAAATTTTATTTCTATTCATTTTTAATTATCCTGACATAAAAAAACCTGGAACTTTCCATGAAAGTTTCTGGTTTTTTTATTTAAAACTAAAAAATTAATAATTATTTTTTTTCAGGAGCTGCTACTGCTGCTTTGGAACGATCTTTATCTGTTACTTTGTCAGGATGACATCCAGTGCAAAATTTACCAACACCTTCGGTCCCTTTTGTCTCAAAACGTAAATATTTATACGCTCCATCGTTTGATGGATGGAAATCATGACAGCTAGGACAATGTAATTGATTGTCTCTTAACAAACCATCTGGTACAACTGCGATTTTTGGATTAGGAGTAACGCATACAGGATGCGTGGATTTTAAATTTATTTCTGGACCTCCACTTCCATCGTGACATGCCATACATAAAGATGTAGGAGAAGTAATAGGTTTACCATCTCTTGGATTTAAGAGAGTCGTATTTGCTGGTTTAGCCAAAAGTTTTACACCCTGTGCTACATGAGCGCTATGGCACTCCACACAGCCTACATCGTGACCTGCTGCAAAAATCGAACTAACATAAAGCATTCCAACTAATATTGCCACTCCAAAAACTGATATCTTTCTCATCCTTTTGTCACCTCCTCATATTATTATTTTCTTGCATTATTTTTACTAAATTATTTAATCATTATAATGAGTTTTTTTTGGTTGTCAAGGGAAAAAAAAAGTATTTTGATTAAGTTAGGGGATGTTTAATATGAAGAGAGTTAAAAAATAAGGATGAATTACTTTTGAAAGATATAAATTATTTTTCAAAAGAAGTTCATCCCTTTTAAAACAGATACTATCTGAATTTATTTCTTGTTTGATTTCTCTTTAGTTGTTTTTTTCTTTGCAGCAGGTTTTTTAGTTTCTTTTTTTACGGGTTTTTTTGTAGCCATTTTTTTCTCCTTTCTTCTTATTTTATGTCTTTTACTTTAGTATCGGCATTTATTTATTTAACTTTAATTAATGTTTTCGCACAATTTCTTTTATTTTCATAAGACGAAGCTGATTGCCAAGTTCCGCTTCATTCAAACGCATGTCAATATATTTTATTGTTTCTTCTAATTCCGGAATTAAAATATATTCCAATGCATTAACTCTTCTGCGTGTACGTTCAATTTCCTCTGAAAGAAGTTCAGCTTTTTTTTCAATTTCAGCCAGTTTTAAAAGTTGGGGAAATAATTTAAGATATTTATTTAATGCCTGATCCAATAAAGTTGAAGTGTGTGAAAATCCGTATGAATATATGTCACCTTCTAATTTGAAATCCAGTTTTGGTGTATCTACATTTAATACTTTTACTGAAGAAAATGTTGCTTCTATATTAACATTTGTGAGCATTAAAGCTTCCTCTAATATTTCTCTTGATAAAAATAACTTTGCAAAAATAAAATCTTTATACGCATCTTCCATCTCTATTTCAACATTTGTTCGTAGTATTTTAACTTCGTCAAGTATTTCAAGAAATCTGCGCATTAGTTCATCCTGTTTATCTTTAAGAAGTTTATGACCGCGTCTTGCTACTAAAAGCTTCCTTTTTAAATTCATTATTTCCATTCTAGTAGGATTAACTTCAAGCTTCATAATTTTTTCACTCCATCAAATTTATCTTTTTACCTTCAAACATCTATCCCTGTTTTTTCTGATTTATCTTTTTTAATCATATATTTTTCTATTTGATAAGATTTAACTCTCTTAAGTTCTACATGCGGGAATATTTTTAAAAGCTCCCATCCGATATTAAGAGTCTCCTCAATAGAACGATCCTCGTGATCTTCCTGAGCAACAAATTTCTGTTCAAAATCGTCTGCAAAACGTGAATATAATTTATCTGTTTCGGAGAGCGCAGCTTCTCCAAGAATAATTGCCAATTCTTTAGCTTCTTTCCCTCGTGCATATGCTGCAAAAAGCTGGTTTGAAACATCTGCATGATCTTCACGTGTTTTCCCTTTACCAACACCTTTCTGTTTTAATCTAGAAAGAGAAGGAAGAACATCAATTGGAGGAAAAATATTTTTTCTGTGCAGACTTCGCGAAAGAATTATCTGCCCTTCAGTAATATAACCTGTAAGATCTGGCACAGGATGAGTTTTATCATCTTCAGGCATAGTAAGAATTGGTATCTGTGTAATAGACCCAGCTTTATCTTTAATTCTTCCTGCTCTTTCGTAAATAGTTGCAAGATCAGTATAGAGATATCCAGGGTAACCGCGTCTGCCAGGGACTTCCTTACGTGCGGCAGATATTTCTCTCAACGCTTCACAATAATTAGTCATGTCTGTAAGAATAACCAATACATGCATATCTTTCTCAAAAGCTAGATATTCAGCTGTTGTGAGCACAACTCTTGGAGTTGCTATTCTTTCTATAACCGGGTCATTTGCCAGATTAATATAAAGAACTGCACGTTCAATTGCTCCTGTTTTCTTGAAATCAGATATAAAAGATTCTGCTTCTTCAAAAGTTAGTCCCATAGCTCCGAAAACAACAGCAAATTTTTCATCTTTACCGCGAACTTTAGCCTGACGCGCAATTTGAGCTGCTATCCTTGCATGAGGAAGTCCAGAACCGGAAAATACAGGCAGTTTCTGACCGCGTACGAGTGTGTTCATTCCATCAATTGACGAAATACCTGTTTCAATAAATTCATTTGGGAAATTACGTGCATAAGGATTTAGTGGATTACCGTTAATATCCATTTTTAATTCCGGAAGAATTTGAGGACCGCCATCCCGCGGATTTCCAAGTCCGTCAAAAGTTCTTCCAAGCATATCTTCGGATAATCCTATTTCTATTCCATGCCCGGAGAAGCGCACACGACTGCCCCTAAGATTTATGCCGCTTGTTCCTTCAAAAATCTGCAATAAAGCTTTATCTCTATAAATTTCCAGGACACGACCGCGCCGTATCTCGTTATTTGCAAGTTCTATTTCCGCGAGCTCTCCATATGCTATTCCAGAAACCTTCTCTACTA
>JACRDZ010000009.1 GCA_016212735.1 Candidatus Firestoneibacteriota bacterium
AATTGGACATGTGAAATGATGTCTCGACCCGAGATCGTCGTTTATAAGTCAAATTTGGAAGCCGATTTTTTTTATTTTTTTATTATTTTAGTTTTCCGACAGCCTCAACCCGGAAGCTCAGGAGTTTTCAACTCGCATGCTTTTTGCGAGTTGAAAACCCACTGCAGCGCTTAGTTGTAATTTTTAATTTTTTGAATTTATCTCTAATTGCTAACTTATTAAACATTTTAAACAACGTCAGCCACTCCGTTAAAAACGATTTGCTAAATTTATAATTCATTTCTTTAATAATTCTATTTTTTGTAAAAAATCATTATATAAATCTTTATCAATATAATGAAGTTTATAAGGTGTATTTAAAAATTCTTCTAAACTTTTACCTATTTCTAATTTACAAAGTTCATTCCATTTTCTCCATATAAAATCCCAATCATATTTCAAATTATATTTATTTTTCAAATTAATATATTCATTAATATTAACCCCCTGCATTTCTTCAAGAGTTCTTGATATTGAAAAATCATCTTTCTCTCCTTTAACTCTTTTTTCTTTTGCTATTTTTAGTCTTTCTTCTAAACTAATCAACTTTATATCATATTTAATTTTAAATATATTCTTTTCAAATAATTCAGCTCCAGCATCCTTAAAAACGTAAAGAGGATGTCTAACTGCAATAAATTGTGCAGGCCCATTTTTAATAATTGGTATACCAATAAAAATAGCTATACTGCGGATTAAAATTTTAAAAGGTATTTTATATTTGCCATTTTTATCTGTTATTATTATTTTTTGGGCTAAAATGGAATTATAATTCTCAGTTGTCATTAAAACAGGTTCAGCTTCATTCCATTCTACATCGATAACAGCTTTTTCAATAGGTTCCATTGTAGTTGCATCAACAACGATACCTTCAATTGTTGGTGTAAATCTTATAAAAGAGGATGAAGCTATTATTAAGTAAACAGAAAATATCATTAAATAAATTTTTTTTGCTATTTCATTATTAATAATAAAATAAGGTAGAAATGGGACTAAAATTATTAGTATTATAAAAAAAATAATATTTATATAAATCATATTTTCATCCACCAACATACAAGCTGAACGAATTTCGTTTAATTATTGTTTAGGTTTTTATTTTTGATTATCTTTTATTGAATTTATTTGTTTTTTTTAATTCGGTTTTATATTTTTATTTGTTTTAATCTAATTTCAACCTGATGGATTGTTATTAACTATTCTAATCTATTCATTAAATTTGTCTAATTAAATTTTGTTTTATTTGCTTTTATCTGGTCTTGCAACATATTATTGAACAGTTTTCTGTACAATATCAGAAATTGTCGACATTGTCAAGACAAACAAAAATTTATATTTGACATAAATGCTTGAATTTATTATACTTTTTAACTTAGATAACATACTTTTTGTCATGTTGAACAGTTTTGTGGATAATATACCATACTCAATATACAAGACAGTATTTTAAGATCAATAAAGGTTTTTAGCATTGTCAGAAGCCGTGTTTATTATCAATAGTGACCAAAAAATCAACCTCTTATAGTTAGGGGTAAAAAGTAGGAGGTTATAAAAAATAGCTTCCTCTGTTACTATATTTAATTTGCATTACTTTTTAAATTCAGCAATTCCGCAACGAGGCTGTCGAAAACAAATTTGTTTTAAACATGAATCAAATGCTAATTGCAGAAAAGTCTTGACATATTATGAATTTTTCAGTATTTTAACTTTCATATTGGTACTGTCAAAAGTAAAATGAAAAAGAGGGGAAAAATATGAACCACAGAGGTCACAGAGAAAACTCTAGAATTTCTCTGTGGTTAATTTTTGACATTACCTTCATATTTAAGAGGAGTGCGAAAATGAAAAATATTAAAAATATTATCCCTATTTTTTTAATAAGTTTATTGTTTTTGCCTTATATAATTTCTATACAAGCGGCAAGTAAAACACTTGAAACACAAATAGTAACAACAAAAGATCTTCCTTTTAAAAGACCTATCAGTGATGAATATATACTTATTCTTTCTAAGGGATTTGATGAACTTGATGTGATAGAAACTTATACTTGTGATGTTTATTCAACTCGTGACAAAAATATGGTCTTTTCAGAAACATGGACTGCTAAGAATATAACTAATAAAGAGTTTAATCTCCCGGATAACAGTAAGTTTATAATTAAAAGCGAGCTTACTGAGGATTATAAAGATTTTGTTGCTTATCGTTTTATAACTATAAGATTTTATTCTGAAAAGTTTAGTCTGGAAAAACCTATTGTTGAATTTACCTATCGTAAAATGTACTAACCGAGAGAGAATAAATATATGGTAGTTAGAAAGATAAATTATACATATCGAAATACTGCCCGATTAAGACAGATCATTAAGGTGTTTTTAAAGCATGGATTCGGGAATTTTATAAGCAAGCTTGACTTTGGAGATATTATAACTGTTTTCAATAAGATAGAATTTTTTAAAACGTCAGAAAGCGAAAAGAAGAAACTCAGTATGCCAGAGCGCTTAAGACTAGCTTTTGAAGAGCTTGGCCCTACTTTTGTTAAATTAGGTCAATTATTAAGTACACGTCCAGATTATATCCCAAATGAATATATTCAGGAATTTAAAAAACTTCAGGATAATGTCCCTCCATTTCATCATAGTGAAATTGAGAAGATTATAAAAAAGGAGTATGGTCCTGATGCTGCAGTTGAAAATGTATTTAAAGAATTTAATAATAAACCCATTGCAGCAGCTTCTGTTGCACAGGTACATATAGCAACTCTTCATTCTGGAGAAGAAGTTGCAGTTAAAATTCAGCGCCCGAATATAGAGAAAATAATAAGACAGGATATCCGCATTTTATATAGAATTGCAAGTATGATTGAACATAATTTTGAAGAAAGTAAACTTTTTGATCCAAAAGGTCTTGTAAATGAATTTGAGAAAACAATACTTAAAGAATTAGACTTTGTTACGGAAGCATCAAGTATCGAAAAATTTAAAGTCAATTTTAAAAATTTTCACGACATTTATATACCTGCGGTTTATTGGGACTATACAACAAGTCAGATTCTGGTAATAGAACGGATCCATGGGATAGAATTAGATGAAGTAGATAAAATGCTTGCTCAAGGTCAGGATCCTAAAAAAGTAGCCAGTATTGGTTTGAATTGTTTTTGTAAACAAATAATGGAAGACGGTTTTTTCCATGCTGACCCTCATCCTGGTAATTCAATGGTTATGAGTGATGGACGTGTTGCATTGATAGATTTTGGGATTACAGGATATCTTGATAATGATCTGATGGAAAATATAGCAAATATATTTATTGGTTATAGTGAACATGATTATGAAAAATTAGTCGAAACATTTTTTTCCATGGGGCTTTTGAATGAAGAATCAGACATTACACTATTCAAGCAGGATTTAAAAGATGTAAGTGAACCGTTTTACGGCCGTTCACTTAATCATATTAATATTAAAGATATTTTTGATAAAATTATCCAGCTATGCTTAAAACATAATATTAAACTTCCAAGAGATCTATTATTGCTTCTAAAAACCTTTCTGCAGATAGAATCACTTGGGAGAAAGCTTGATCCTGAAACCAGTGTACTGGAAACAGCAAAACCTTATGCAAGACGGCTTTTACAAAAGGCTCAGGACCCAAGAATAGCAATTAAAAATTTTAAAAAAGATATGTCCGAGTTCTATTCTTTAATGAAAATAATACCAGAGAATGTTAAAAAAATACTTCTTAAATTAAGCGAAGGTAAACAGCGTATAGAACTTCTGCATCTTGGACTTGAAAGCATAGATTCGGATCTTGTGCGTGGGGTTAATAGAATTACAGTTGGGATGATAATTTCAGCATCAATTATGGGTTCTGCATGGGTAATAAGCGCACGTTCAGATATTCTTCCAATAGAAATTGCGGGAATTGGGAAAATATCTCTCACAACTTTACTTGGACTTTGCGGTTATAATATTGCTACTATTCTTGGTGTTTGGCTGGTTATTTCAATAGTAAAGTCTGGAAAATTATAATTACATCTGCTTGAAAAGATGCACATAAGCGCGGCTGACAATAAGGGTTTCATTTAGATCTTTAAGTTTTATTTCATATCTTGCTGTAAATATAATTCTATATAATAATTATTGTTTTTCCTGAATTTCAATGTCTCTATAATAACTCATACCTGTACCTGCTGGGATAAGATTGCCAACAATAACATTTTCCTTTAATCCGTGCAGTTCATCTCTTTTACCGCATACTGCAGCTTCAGTCAATACTCTGGTAGTTTCCTGGAATGAAGCAGCAGAGATAAAGCTCTCTGTACGTAGAGATGCTTTTGTAATACCCAGAAGCACGGTTTTTGCTTCCGCTGGTTTGCCGTTCTTCGCTATTACTCTTTCATTCTCTTCTTTAAATTCAAACTTATCAACTTCATCATCAGGCAGAAAATAAGTATCTCCTGGTTCTGTTATTTTAACTTTTCTAAGCATCTGTCGTACAATAACTTCTATATGTTTATCATTAGTATTTACACCCTGTAATCTATATACTTCCTGTATTTCATTAACAAGGTACTGCTGAAGTTCAGCTTCTCCTTTTACTCTAAGAATATCATGCGGATTAAGAGGCCCGTCCATCAACTGATCCCCAGCTATAACTCTATCTCCATCACGAACACTAAGATGCTTGCCATGCGGTATAAGATATTCTTTTTCCATACCAGTTTCTTCATTTTTTATTATTACTTTGCGCATACCTTTAACAAAATCACCAAGATTAACTATACCATCAATTTCTGTAATAATTGCGCATTCTTTAGGTTTACGAGCTTCAAAAAGTTCAGCAACTCGAGGAAGACCTCCAGTAATATCTTTTGTTTTACTTGTCTCGCGCGGTATCTTCGCAAGAATTTCTCCTGCTTCAATCAAATCACCATCACCATGGATAAGATGTGCACCAGTAGATATAGGATAACTTGCTATCATATCACCTTTTTTATTATGCAATAATATCTGCGGCAGGAGATTTTCTTCCTTATGAGGAACAATCAAACGCCCGCGAAGACCTGTTATTTTATCCAGCTCTTCTCTCATAGTTACACCTTCGATTATGTCTTTATATACTATTTTACCTTCAACTTCCGAAATAATCATAGTGTTGTATGAATCCCATTCAATAAGCAAATCACCTTTATTTACACTTTGCCCGTCTTTAACACGAATAATCGCTCCATAAGTAACAACACATTTTTCAAGTTCTCTTCCTGCATCACTAACAATAGAAATTCGCCCCTGACGGCTTAAAGCAATAATATTTCCATCTTTTTTATTTAATACTTTGAGATTTATAAACTTAACTTTTCCAGAATTACGCGCTTCAGCTTTTGATTGTTCAATTACCTTGCTTGCTGTTCCTCCAATATGAAACGTTCTCATAGTAAGCTGTGTACCAGGTTCTCCAATTGACTGAGCCGCAATGACTCCAACAGCTTCTCCATAATCAACAATACGGCCTGTAGTAAGATTCCTGCCATAACATTTTGCACAAACACCCCGTTTAATTTCACATGTAAGAACTGAACGAATTTTAATTTTTTCAATACCGGCTTCTTCTATCTTCCCGGCTATTTCTTCAGTGATTTCCTGTCCGGCATGACAGATAACCTCATCGCTTATTATATCTACAATATTATCAAGCGCAACCCGTCCCAGAACACGATCTTTAATAGATTCAATGACTTCTTCACCTTCTTTAATCGCTCCAACTACAATGCCGTTTAAAGTGCCGCAGTCTAGTTCAGTAATAATAACATCCTGTGCTACATCAACAAGTCTTCTCGTCAGATAACCTGAATCAGCTGTTTTTAATGCTGTATCAGCCAATCCTTTACGAGCACCGTGTGTTGAAATGAAGTATTCCAGAACTGTCAATCCTTCACGAAAATTTGCTGTAATTGGGGATTCAATAATTTCTCCAGAAGGTTTAGCCATAAGACCTCTCATTCCAGCAAGCTGTCTTATTTGCTGTTTACTGCCTCTTGCCCCTGAATCTGCCATCATAAAAATAGGATTAAAATGTTCATTAGGTATCCCCTTGGGTTTAAGCCCATTAAACATAATATCACTTATCTCTTCAGTAACATGCGTCCATATATCAACAATTTTATTATGACGTTCACCATCAGTAATAATACCTTTTTTATACTGAGCTTCAATTATATTTACTTTATTTGTTGCTTTTTTTACAATTACATCTTTTTCATATGGAATCTTAATATCATTTATAGCTATAGAAATACCTGCTTTTGTTGCTTCTTCAAAGCCAAGTTTTTTTAAGCTATCAAGTATCTGTGCAGTTTTTTCCTGACCATACATTCTAAAACACATGGATACCAGCTTTAGTAATGATTTTTTATCAACTCTTTCATTAAAGAAAGGCATTTCTGGAGGAAGAATATCATTAAAAATTATTCTTCCAACTGTTGTCTGTATAATTTCATTTTTTACTTTAACTTTTATTGATGCATGTTTTCCAACTTTTTTAAGTTCATAAGCTAAAATAACATGTTCAGATGATGGGAATATTGTCCCTTCTCCTGGTTCACCTACTTTTTCACAGGTAAGATAACTTATACCCAGAACAATGTCTTGAGTAGGTGTTGTTATCGGAGAACCATTTGAAGGCGAAAGTAAATTATATATAGAGTACATTAGTAATCTTGCTTCTGACTGCGCTTCAATTGAAAGCGGTACATGCACTGCCATCTGGTCACCATCAAAATCCGCATTAAAAGCAGTACATACAAGAGGATGAACCTGAATAGCTTTCCCTTCAATTAATATCGGTTCAAAAGACTGTATCCCTAACCTATGCAGCGTAGGTGCTCTATTAAGTAATACACAATGAGATCTGATTACCTCTTCCAGAATATCCCATACTTCCGGTCTTTCACTTTCTACAATCTTTTTTGCACCTTTTATTGTACTGACATATCCTTTCTCATCCAGTTTCTTTATTATAAACGGCTTAAATAATTCCAGAGCCATTTTCTTAGGTAATCCGCACTGATTCATTTTTAACTCCGGACCAACTACAATTACTGATCTTCCGGAATAATCAACTCTTTTACCTAAAAGATTCTGACGGAATCTTCCCTGTTTTCCTTTAAGCATGCTGCTTAACGATTTTAATGGACGGTTACCAGAACCTTTTACTGCTCTTCCACGGCGTCCATTATCAAATAATGCATCTACAGCTTCTTGAAGCATTCTCTTTTCATTGCGTATAATTACATCTGGTGCTTTTAAAGAAATTAACTTTTTAAGTCTGTTATTACGGTTTATAACACGCCGATATAAATCATTCAAATCAGATGTAGCAAATCTCCCGCCGTCCAGTGGTACCAGAGGCCTGAGTTCGGCTGGAATAACCGGAACTACATCTAAAATCATCCACTCAGGACGATTCTGTGATTTGCGGAATGATTCTACTACTTTCAAACGTTTTGCAACTTTTTTCCGCTTCTGCAAAGAGTTCGACTCTTTAAGCTCTTTTCTTAATTCCTTTGCCATAGAATCAAGATTCATCTCTTTTAAAAGTTCTTTTACTGCACCTGCTCCCATTTTTGCTATAAACTTCTCACCGTATTCATCAGCATATTTACGGTATTCATCTTCATTCAACAGCTGTCGTTCATGTACTGGTGCCGGTCCTGGATCAACAACAATATAATTTTCATAATATAAAACTCTTTCAAGACTGTTTAAAGAGAGATTAAGAAGATTACCAATACGACTTGGTAATCCTTTAAAATACCATATGTGCGATACAGGAGCAGCAAGTTCAATATGTCCCATACGTTCGCGTCTTACTTTAGATTGCGTAACTTCTACACCGCATCTGTCGCAAATAACACCTTTGTATTTAATACGTTTATATTTACCGCAATTACATTCCCAGTCTTTTACAGGCCCGAATATACGTTCACAAAACAAACCATCTTTTTCAGGTTTAAAAGTGCGATAATTTATAGTCTCAGGTTTTTTTACTTCACCAAAAGACCACTTTCTAATCATTTCAGGAGATGCAAGCCCAATTGATATCGAAACAAATCTTCGAATTTTTCTTTCTTTTTTAAATAATTCTGGCATTCTTATTATTCCTCCTTTTTGCTAAGCTATCTTTCTTACTTAAATGAAACTTCTTTATCATCTTCCTTTTCTTCTTCTTTCTCAATATTAAGAGCCAGACTTTTTAGTTCTTTCTCTAATACATTAAAGGATTCAGGGATTCCTGGTTCCAGACTGTTCTCCCCTTTAATAATAGATTCATAAATTTTAGTTCTTCCAACAACATCATCACTTTTAATAGTAAGCAATTCCTGCAGTATATAAGATGCTCCATAAGCTTCCATTGCCCAGACTTCCATTTCTCCGAATCTCTGTCCCCCGAACTGTGCTTTCCCACCAAGAGGCTGCTGTGTAACCAATGAATATGGGCCTATGGAACGGGCATGGATTTTATCATCAACAAGATGTGCTAATTTCATCATATATATATAACCAACCGTTACTTCCTGATCAAAAGAATCCCCTGTATGTCCGTCATATAGAACTGTTTTCCCTGTTTCTGGAAGGTTTGATTTTTTAAGCATTTCTACTATTTCGCCTTCTTTTGCTCCATCAAAAACAGGACTTGCTATATATAAACCAAGTGCATTTGCAGCCCAACCAAGATGTGTTTCAAGAATCTGACCAACATTCATACGCGATGGTACACCCAGAGGATTTAATACTATTTCAACCGGTGTTCCATCTGCCATATAAGGCATATCTTCAACTGGCAATATTTTAGCTACAACACCTTTATTGCCATGTCGTCCAGCCATTTTATCACCAACGGATATCTTACGTTTCTGAGCTACAAACACTTTAACTAATTTTATAACACCAGGAGGCAACTCATCTCCTTTTTTAATTTTATCTACTTCATTATCTCTACGCTCTTCCAGTTCTTTTATTTTATCCATACGCAGTTTAATTATAGCTTTAAGTTTATCCTGAATTTTATTATCAGAAACACTAACTTTAACTAAATGATCAAAACTCAAGCCATTCAATAAGCGAATTGACAATTTTCGATTTGCTTTTATTTCAACATTGCCCTCTGCATTTGTTATGTCAACAGCTAATTCCTGATCGGCTGCAATATCTTTTATTTCTTTTGCAAGCCTATCTTTTATCTGTTTAATATTTCTATTAAACTCATCTTCAATCGCTTTTGTTTCTATATTTATTTTTTGTTTAAGTTTTTTATTCCTGTCAGTACGAGAAAAAACCTGAACATCTATTACAGTTCCTTCTGTCCCCGGAGCTACACGAAGAGATGCATCCATAACATCTCCTGCTTTTTCACCAAAAATTGCTCTTAATAATTTTTCTTCAGGACTTAGTTCTGTTTCTCCTTTTGGAGTAACTTTCCCAACAAGAATATCACCCGGACTTATCTCGGCACCTATACGTATTATTCCTTCTTTATCCAGATTCTTTAAGGTTTCTTCACTTACATTGGGGATATCCCTTGTGATTTCTTCTTTCCCAAGTTTTGTATCTCTAGCTTCCAGATTAAATTCTTCTATATGCAGAGACGTAAAAACATCTCTTTCTACTAGAGATTCACTGAGTAAAATAGCATCTTCAAAATTGTAACCGCGCCACGGCATGAAAGCTACAAGTACATTCTTACCTAATGCTAATTCCCCTTTATCTGTTGAAAAACCATCAGCAATAATCTGACCTTTTTTGACTTTATCACCTTTATTTACCAATGGTCTCTGATTTATACATGTATCCTGGTTTGACCTCATGAACTTAATAATCTTATAAATATCTGTGCTATCAAAATCATCTTCACTAACTTTGTTTATTTCTACAATAATTTTTTCATTTGAAACATATTTAACAATTCCATCACGTCTGGCCAATATCACAGCTCCTGAATCTCTTGCTGCGCGATATTCCATACCTGTCCCCACCAGAGGTGCTTCAGGTGACAGAAGCGGAACTGCCTGACGCTGCATATTAGACCCCATTAGAGCACGGTTAGCATCATCATGCTCAAGAAATGGTATTAACGATGTAGCAAGACTTACAAGCTGTTTTGGAGAAACATCCATAAAATTAACTTCTTGCGGAGAAACTTTAGGAAAATTTCCTTTATGTCTTGCAGTAATAATAGGCGATACAAAACGTCCCTTTGCATCAAGCTCAGCATTTGCCTGAGCAATTATATATTCATCTTCTTCATCAGCAGTTAAATATATAATTTCATCTGTAACTTCTCCATTAACTACTTTACGATATGGAGTTTCTATAAAACCGAACTCATTAACTCTGGCATAAGTGCTTAATGAAACAATTAATCCTATGTTAGGACCTTCAGGTGTTTCTATCGGACATACGCGTCCGTAATGTGTATGATGAACATCACGGACTTCAAAACCAGCACGTTCACGACTCAAACCGCCAGGACCTAAAGCACTTAAACGCCGTTTATGCGTTAGTTCACTTAAAGGATTAGTCTGATCCATAAACTGTGAAAGCTGACTTGAACCAAAAAACTCCTTAATAGATGCCATGATAGGTTTAGCATTAATTAAATAACTTGGCATCAAATTTTCTGTTGGCTGCAGACTGAGACGTTCTTTTATACTTCTCTCCATCCTCGCCAGACCAACACGAATCTGATTTTTCAGCAACTCTCCAACAGACCGTACACGACGATTCCCAAGATGATCTATATCTCCAACATTGCCTATTCCATTCTTTAAACTGATAAGATACTGAAGCACTTTAATAATGTCTTCTTTCTGTAAAGTACGACATGAAATAGAAACATCTAATTTAAGTTTTTTATTTATTTTATATCTTCCAACTTCTGAAAGATCATACCTCTTTGGATTAACAAACATTCTTTCAAATAATCCCTGTGCATTTTCAACAGTTGGCAGATCTCCAGGTCTTAATTTTTTATAAAGTTCAATCACAGCTTCTTCTGGAGTTTTGACTGAATCTTTTTTTAAAGTATTTCTAATAGTCATATCCTCACGGTTGCCGAATAAAAGAACTTTGATTTTATTAACTTTAGCATTGATTAGATTTTCATATACACTTTCAGTTATTTCACTGTTACTCTCGACTATAGCTTTACCTGCCGCAGCATCAAAAATATCAACTGCCGAGATTTTACCAATACATGTTTTTTTTACATCAACTTCTTCCACTTTATAAAAAATGGATAGGATATCTTCGTTTTTTGCAAAACCAAAAGCTCTTATAAAAACTGTTGCTAAAAATCTTTTCTTTCTATCAATACGTACATATAAAATATCATTTGTATCAACTTCGAAAGAAAGCCATGTCCCTCTATAAGGTATAATATTAGCTGTAAAAAATCTTCTGCCAGTTGTCCCTACATTTCCGCTTTCATCTGTAAAAGTAACACCTGGAGAACGATGAAGCTGACTTACTATTACACGTTCAGCACCATTAATTACGAATGTGCCTTTATCTGTAATAAGAGGAAGTTCCCCGATAAAAACATCCTGTTCACGAATATCTTTTATCTGTTTGTTTCCGTATTCATCCTGTTCACGAAGAATAAGTCTTGTTCTTATTTTAAGCGGGGCTCCATAAGTCATATCTCGTTTCTGACATTCAATAACATCATACTTTGGACGACCAAGCGAATATTCCACAAATTCCAGACAGATAGTTTCTTTAAAATCTGTTATAGGAAATACCTGCTGAAATACTTCCTGTAAACCAGTACTTTTTCTTTTTTCAGGCGGGACATCCATTTGTAAGAAAGTTTCATATGATTTCTTCTGGATCTCAATTAAATTGGGGACTTCAATAACTTCTGGTATTTTCGAGAAAAACAATCTTTCGCGACTGCCAGTCTTTTGAATCTTTGACATCTTTGATTTTCTCATTTACTTTAAAAACATATAATTCTATGTTCTAAGTTCTATGTTCTTTAGTTTAATAAACTAAGAACCTAGAACCTCGAACCTAGAATATATTAATTTAATTCAACTGTAGCGCCTACTTCTTCTAATTGAGATTTGATGCTTTGAGCATCTGCTTTGGAAACTCCTTCTTTAACGGTTTTAGGAGCTCCATCAACCAGATCTTTTGCTTCTTTTAATCCCAAACCTGTTATAGCTCTAACTACTTTAATAACCTGTATCTTTTTATCTCCTGACGCCTTTAATACAACCTCAAATGATGTTTTTTCTTCTTGAGCAGCTTCTGCAGCCTGCCCACCTTGAGCACCAACTGCTACAGCTTGCGGAGCTTGTGCACTTACACCAAACTTTACTTCAAGAGCTTTTACTAAATCAGCTAATTCCAGTACTGTCATTTCTCCTATTGCATTGATCATTTCTTCTTTACTCAACTTTGACATCTTTGTAACCTCCTGATTTTGAAATTTGAAATTTGAAATTTAATTAATTATGCTGCTTTCTTTTTATTATCTTCTATCGCCTTAAGTGCGTAGCACAGATTTCTTATATTTCCTTGAAGAACATTAACTAATCCAACGATAGGTGCATTCATGCTGCCTAACATTTTTGCAATTAGAACTTCTTTTGATGGCAATGAAGCAAGGACTTTTATATCATTTGAAGAAAGAACTTTATTACCAAGAGTTCCTCCTTTAATTTTAAAAATTTCGTTCTGTTTCTGGAAATCAGCTAATACTTTAGCCATTTCTGAAGGATCTTTTTTACAAAAAGCAATTGCTGTGGACTCTTTAAATAACTTTTCTGTTTCATTAAAACCGAGTCCTTTATATGCTAAACTACTTAAAGTATTTTTATATACTTTATATTCAGTACCTACTTTTCTAAGCGATGTTCTGAGTTGAGTGATATTTGCAACACTTAGACCTTTGTAATCTGTAAATACTGAAGAGTTTGATCCGCTAATTTTCTGTTGAATCTCTTTAATTTTTGCTTCTTTCTGAGCACGCTTTAACATTTGCCCTCCTTTCTAAAATCCTTAACTTTGTACTATCTGTACGTATTCATTATTTCATTAACATTTAGTGGTATATCAGGCCCCATAGAAGCTGACAGATGAGCACCCAATAAATATTGTCCTTTTGCAGATGATGGTTTAACTTTAAAAACAGTTTCAAAAAACATATTCAAATTTTCTAATAAATTTTGAGCTCTAAAAGATTTTTTACCTATTCCTAGATGAATAACACCACCATCGTCAACTCTAAATTCAACTTTACCTCTTTTAGCATCACGAACTGCTTGAGCAACTTCAAAAGTTACAGTTCCGGCTTTTGGATTAGGCATTAATCCTTTAGGTCCTAAAATTTTACCCAGTTTACTCAAATCTCTCATCATATCCGGAGTTGTAATTAAAACATCAAAATTTATATTCCCTTTTTGAATTTCCTCTATAATTTCTGCTGAGCCTACTAAATCTGCACCTGCATCCTTAGCATCTTTTTCTTTTTCACCTTTTGCTATTACTGCAACTTTAATAGATTTCCCTGTACCATAAGGCAATACAACTGTACTCCTGACCATCTGATCTGCATGTTTCGGATCTACTCCTAATTTAACTGAAATATCTATTGTTTCATCAAACTTTGCAGTGGCGGTTTTTTTTACTAATTCTACTGCTTCACTTAATGAATAAGTTTTGTTTTTTTCTAATAATTCGGAAGCTTTATTATATCTTTTGCCATGTTTCATTGACCATATCTCCTTTGTTAATAAAATATTAATCTTCTACAACTATTCCCATACTTCTTGCTGTACCTTCTATGATTTTAATTGCTGCATCAATATTAAAAGCGTTTAAATCCGGCATTTTCGTTTCAGCAATTTTTCTTATTTCTATTTTAGATATTTTACCAACTTTATTTGTATTCGGTTGTCCTGAGCCAACAGCAATACCTACTGCGCGCTTTAATAAAACCGATGCAGGAGGTGTTTTAGTAATAAAAGTAAACGTTCTATCCGCATAAACACTTATTACTACTGGTATTATTAAACCTTCCTCTTTTGCTGTTCTCTCATTAAAAGCTTTACAAAATTCCATAATATTAACTCCATGTTGTCCTAAAGCTGGACCAACAGGAGGAGCTGGATTGGCTTTTCCTGCAGGAATCTGTAATTTTATTACTACATTAATTTTCTTTTTTGATGGTGCTGCCATAATAAAAACCTCCATTTGAATCTCAAAGTTATTAGTTTTAAGTAGTAAGTTATAAGTTTAGAACTAAAAACTTAAGACTTAAAACTAACTTAAATAACTATTGTGTTTTTTCTATCTGATTAAATTCTAATTCAATAGGTGTAGCTCGACCAAAAACAGTTACTGTAATTTTAGCTTTCCCTTTATCAGGATATACATCATCTACTACACCTGAGAAATCGGAAAAAGGACCGTCTATTATTTTTACATTTTCTCCTTTTGTAAAAGGGACAAATACTTTCGGCTTTTTTACTGTTTCAAGCTGATTCAATATTTGATTAACTTCACTTTCTTGTAATGGAATAGGAACCCCTTTTGTCCCTATAAATTTTGAAACACCTGTAGCATTCTTTACTAAAGACCAGATATCATCGGTCATTTCCAGATATATCATTATATATCCTGGAAAATATTTTCTTGTAACGGTTTGTTTCTTTCCGCCTTTAACTTCTGTTATCTGTTGTGTTGGTATTAAAATTTTAAAATCATCAAGAACTAAACTTTTATTTATTAACAACTGTTCCAGATTAGCTTTAACTCTATTCTCATATCCAGTATAAGTATGAATTACATACCAGTTCTTTGACACTTTTTCCCCTCCTAAATAAAACAAACTATCTTAATACTCGTATAATTAATTCAATGAAAGACTTATCAACCACACCTAAAAAAAGAGCCAATGCTACAGAAAGAGCAACAACTATAATAGTAAGATTTATTATTTCCTTCTTAGTAGGCCATGTTACATTTCTGACTTCTATTTTAACTTCTTCAAAATACTTTTTTAATTTTTCGATGTTTTCGTTCAAGATTTTTTCCCTTAATTTAAATTAAGCCTGATAAATCAGGCAACTACAATGCAATATATTTGTAGTTGCCCAATTTATTGGGCATATTCAATTTCCTGTACATTAAATTATCTTTTACATATTCATTATTTTGGCAGGCCTGGAGGGATTCGAACCCCCAACGCCCGGATTTGGAGTCCGGCGCTCTAGCCGTTAGAGCTACAGGCCTACTCTCTCTACTCCTATTTCGTTTCCTTATGTAAAGTATGTTTATTACAAAAACTGCAATGTCTTTTTGTCTCTAATCTTTCTGTATGCTTTTTTTTGTTTTTTGTTAATGAATAATTTCTATTTTTACATTCCGTACATTCTAAAGTTATAATTTCTCTCATTTTTGCTCCTTTATTCTATTACTTCTGTTATAACACCTGCTCCTACTGTGTGTCCGCCTTCTCGTATTGCAAATCTTAATTCTTTCTCCATTGCTATCGGAGTTATTAG
>JACRDZ010000099.1 GCA_016212735.1 Candidatus Firestoneibacteriota bacterium
ATTTAAAAAATAGCTTAAATAAGCTGGGAATTTATAGGGCACATAGAGGGCACAGAGGGGGAGAACATAAAAACTCTTCTAACTCATTAATATTTAAGGGTTTCTCTCTAGTTCTCTGTGGTTAAGTTTTGACATTACCAAAAAGAAAAAAAGGAGGCGCGTGTTATGAAGAAGGTCAAATGGTTTTATCTTGTATTTTGTATTATGTTTTTTTATTTTATATCACAGGCTTTTGCCAATGTGGAGAAAGAGGAGATTAGAAAAGAGGTTATTGATAATGCTCTTAAAACACAAATTTCCAATTCCTATGGCAATTTGCCGCTTCTGTTTATTCAGAATAACGGGCAGACAGATAAAAGAGTTAAGTTTTATGAGAAGTCTCTTGGTCACACCACATTTTTTACAAATGATGGAATAATCCTGTGTCTGGAGGGGAAAAATTCAAAAGAATTAGCAAGAGAACAAAAATTGTTACCAGCAATAAATAATCAGGATTCTAAATCCAGCGAGAAGGAAATACAATCTGAGATTATTAAGCTTTTTCTGGTTAATGCCAATAAAAATCCTGAAATTAAAGGCGAGGAATTACAGGACAGTAAGGTTAACTATTTAAAGGGAAATGATCCAAAAGCATGGAAAACAAATATTCCGACATATAAGGCTATAGTGTATAAAGAAATTTATAAAGATATAGATATGAAATTTTATGGGAATAATAGACAACTGGAATATGACATTATTGTAAAACCATATACAGATCCGGATAAAATAAAATTTGTTTATGAGGGAATACAGGAACTGAAAGTTACAGATAAAGGCGACATGGAAATAAAGCTTAAAACCGGCAGCATTATTCAAAAAAAACCGTATATTTATCAGGAGATAAATGGAAAGAAGAAAGAAATAGAAGGCAAATTCAAAATATCCCGCCTTCAATACACTTATGGATTTGAGATAAGTGCATATAATAAAAAATATCCGCTCATTATAGATCCGCAGCTTATCTACTCAACATATCTCGGTGGAGTCGGCGGAGATGAAGGTTATGGTATTGCAGTTGATGGTTCAGGGAATGCATATATTACAGGGCAAACCAATTCTGCCAATTTTCCCACTCAATCCCCATTTCAGGCAACTTTTGCAGGGGGCTGGGATGCCTTTGTCACAAAGATAGATGTGCAACCCAGAGTAATACTCGGCACAATCAGCGGAAATACAGGAGAAGACGGCACGCAGGCAACATTCACTGCTAAATTAAACATTCAGCCGACTGCTGATGTTACAATTCCAGTAAGCTCATCAGATACATCAGAAGGCACAGTATCAGCAGCAACTCTCACATTTACTTCAGCAAACTGGAATGCGAATCAAACTATTAGTATAACAGGAATAAATGATGATCTGGATGATGGGAATCAACAAATTACAATAATACTCGGCGCAGCAACATCCAGTGATTCTAATTATAATGGACTTAATCCTGATGATGTTTCAGTCACAAATATTGATAATGATACAGCAGGAATAACAATAAGCGCAATAAGCGGAAACACGGGTGAAGACGGCACACAGGCAACATTCACAGTGAAATTAAACAGCGAACCGACTGCTGATGTTACAATTTCAGTAAGTTCATCAGATACATCGGAAGGCATAGTATCAACTGCAAGTTTAACATTCACTTCGGTAAATTGGAATGCGAATCAAACTGTTACTGTAACAGGAATAAATGATGATCTGGATGATGGAAATCAGCAGTTTACAATAATACTGGTACAGGCAACATCCACAGATACGAATTACAACGTACTTAATCCGAATGATGTTCAAGTTGTAAATACTGACAATGATACTTCATCAAATGGTAAATCATCATCCAGTAAGAAAAAAGGAGCCTGTTTTATAACGGTTTCGGTACATGACACATCTGCATTTGAAAAAATAAATAATCTTACAAGGTTCCGCGATGCCGGATTAACGAACAGTTCATTCAGTCATAAAATAGTAAATATCTATTATCAAATAAGTCCGGAAATAACAAAACATATTGAAAATATAAAAAAATATTTTAATAATCATGAGTAAATAATGAATATATCTAAGTATAGGAAATTGAAACCCTAATTAGGCACAAAGTAGCAAAAGCACAAAGTTAAAAAAACCAAAAAACTTTGTGCCTCTATGCTTTGGAACTGTTTTTACTTTGTGCCTGTCTTTTGTAACTTAAGTTGCTGCCGAAGGCTAATGGCATTGACACTAATTATGCTATAAAGTTGAAAATTAAGCATTGATAATTGAGCATTAAGAGATTCTTTTACCTATTATTTTTATGCTACCATCCGGTCTTGCGCAATATTTACAATAATTTTTACTTTTATCACCTTTTGGATAATCTTCTTTTGTTCTTAAAGGCATACCACAACTAATGCAAATTTTATTTTCCATTGTTTATTTCTCCTTAATTATAAAAGATATAATATTTTCAACAAGCTCTTCTTTTACATTGATTATTTCCCTTGACAAATCTGCTATTTTCTTTTAATATATTAATAATAGAAAATATGGCTTTTAAATTTATTGTAACAAGAAATATTTTTTAGGTATTGTTTTGTTACCTAAAATTTTTTATATATTATTTTTTGTTAAAAAGGATTTTGGTATAGGATTTTAATCAATCATTCTTTGTACCCAAAATTTATTTATATTGAATATTATATAATTTTGGGAAAAACAACTCATAATAAAAAATGAGTTGGATATTCATAAATCCTGTTAAATTTCATCTAGGATTAACTGCAATTTAAAGAATATTCGATTAAAACTGAAGCAAGGCAGATATTAAATAAAATGATATTAAAGTATGGAGTATTAATTTATAATTATGAAAAAGAAACATATACAAAATATAATATTATCATGGTTTAATAGACTTTAAAAATAGTCCATTCTTAAGACTTTTTTTTGCCTTGCGATGAATTCCTATGTTTGTTTTCCTGCCATTATCCTCATATAAGATATAAAATATCACCTGTAATTAAATATAAAAAAAGGAGGTGGAAATATTGTTTAACATTGGTTCAATTATTGTATTTATATTAATTTTTATTATTGGTAATGCAGTTGGATTTTTTCTGCGTAAAATAATGGCTGAAAATAAAGTCATGACTGCAGAAAAAATGTCTAAAAAAATAATAGAAGAAGCAGAAAAAGAAGCTTCAACTCAAAAAAAACAGGCTATTCTTGAAGCAAAAGAAGAGTTATATAAAGACCGTGCAAATTTTGAACGAGAAAATAAAGAACGTCGTATAGAACTAATTAATCTTGAAAAAAGACTTCTGCAAAAAGAAGAAAATCTGGATCGTAAAGTTGAATTATTAGAAAAAAAGGAAAAAGAAATATCTTCCAGATTAGATAGTGTTAATGCCCGTGAAAAAAATCTCGAGAAAAAAGACATACAATTAAGACAAATGATTGAAGACCAGAAAACAAAACTGGAAGCCATTTCAGGTATTACTGCTGAAGAAGCAAAAAAAATTCTTATGGATACTATGCAAAGCGAAGCTCGTCATGATGCAGCAATAATGATTAAACAGATAGAAATGGAAGCTAGAGAAACAGCAGATAAAAAAGCTAAAGAAATCTTAAGTTTAGCTATACAGCGTTGTGCAGCAGAACACGTTGTTGATACAACAGTTTCAGTAATAACTTTACCTAACGAAGAAATGAAAGGAAGAATTATTGGCAGGGAAGGAAGAAATATTCGTGCTTTTGAAAATTCAACTGGAGTTAATTTGATAATTGATGATACTCCTGAAGCTGTCATTCTTTCCGGCTTTGATTCTATTCGCAGGGAAATTGCTAGAATATCTCTTGAAAAATTAATATCAGATGGAAGAATACATCCCGCTAGAATTGAAGAGTTAGTTGAAAAAACTAAAAAAGAAATGGAAGAATTAATTTGTGAACTTGGAGAACAAGCTTCATTTGAAGTTGGAGTTCATGGATTACATGCTGAAGAAATCCGTCTATTAGGAAAACTTAAATATCGTACAAGTTATGGACAAAATGTACTCCAGCATTCAAAAGAAGTTGCTCATCTGGCAGGTATAATGATCTCAGAATTAGGTATTACAGGAGATGTTCAGGCAGCAAAACGTGCAGGATTACTACATGATATTGGTAAAGCATTAAATTATGAAAATGAAGGAACTCATACACATTTAGGTGTTGAATTAGCAAAAAAATATAATGAGAATCCTAAAATAATTCATGCAATTGCTGCTCATCATAATGATGAAGAACCTAAAACAGTACTTGCAGTGCTAATTCAAGCTGCTGATGCAATTTCTGCCGCACGGCCAGGAGCGCGTCGTGAGACACTTGAAAATTATATTAAGCGTTTAGAAAAGCTTGAAAAAATTGCTGATTCCTTTAAAGGAGTAGAGAAATCTTATGCTATTCAAGCTGGACGTGAATTAAGAATTATTGTTGAGAGCGATGAAGTTGATGATGCTTTAGCTTCACAACTTGCAAAAGAAATATCTGGTAAAATAGAACAGGAATTAGAATATCCAGGCCAGATTAAAGTAACAGTAATAAGAGAAACACGTGCTATAGAATATGCCAAATAAATTAGTTTTATATAGCAAGGAGTTATCGTTTATTGCAAATTACTAATTTTAATGAAGATATAACTGTAAAATGGGTACTGTAAAATGGAAAATGTAAAATGATTGGGAAATCCGTTCTTACTGCTAAAGCTAAAGAACTGATTTTAAATTTTACATTATTCATTTTACAGTTTACAGTTGTTTTTTATTGGTTAAATTATACTAATTCATTATTCTTAACTTAACACCTATGGGAATTAAATAAGGTAATCTCATGAACATTTTATTTCTGGGAGATGTAATTGGAAATCCTGGGCGTAAAGCCCTTTCACAAATACTTCCTGCGCTTAAAATAAAATATAATGCAGATGTAGTAATAATAAATGGAGAAAATGCAGCAGGTGGATTTGGTTTAACTCCTGATGTTGCAAATTCCTTATTTATGATGGGTGTTGATATTATTACTTCTGGGAACCATATATGGGATAAAAAAGAAGTTTGTGGAATTTTCACAAAGAATGAAAATCTAATAAGACCTGCTAATTATCCACCTAACTCACCTGGTAAAGGGTCTGTAATATATAATGTTAATAATAAAAAAATAGGTGTAATAAATTTATCCGGCAGAGCTTTTATGTCTCCTATTATGGATTGTCCTTTCAGAACATCTGATATTGAAATTGAAAATATAAAAAAAACTACTCAGTTTATTATTATTGATATACATGCTGAGGCTACTTCAGAAAAAATGGCTCTAGGCTGGTATCTTGATGGTAAAGTTTCCGCAATAATTGGAACACATACACATGTTCAAACTGCTGATGAAAGAATATTGCCAAACGGGACAGCATATATCACAGATATAGGGATGACGGGTGCTCTGGATTCTGTTATAGGGATGGATAAGGAACAGGCAATAAATAAATTCATTTCTTCTCTGCCATGTAAATTTGAAACTGCAACAAAAAATGTATGGGTTTGCGGTGTATATATATCTATAAATGATATGACAGGGAAATCCCGTTTGATAGAACGAATTCAAGTTAAAGCAAATAATTAGTTTATTATTTCTAAATTAAATATCTAATTTTATAACATTAACAGCTTTCGGCCCTTGATTGCTATCTTCGATCTCAAAACTAACTTTTTCCCCTGGAAGCAGAAACTTGTATTCTCCTTCCTTCTGAATAATGGCTCTGTAATTCACAAAAATATCCTGTCCATTTTCATTTTCAATAAAGCCATATCCTTTACGGGCATTAAACCATTTAACTTTCCCGCTAGCCAATTTTATAACCTCCTTTCCTTTATTCATTAATTTATTCTTTAATTTTTTTCTCAACTTCTCTTATACGATCTGCAATACGTTCAGATATTTCTGTATTAGGAAAATTTTCTTTAATATAAAAATACACTTTATAAGCTTTATTATATTCCTTATCACGTGTATATCGTTTACCTGCTTCATAAATTTTATTTACATTTTGAGAAAGATTCATAGCAATCTTATCAACTAATTCCTTTGTACCGTTAATTTTCTTTAATTCATCAAATTTTGTTATTGCTTCATAATAATTTATAGATTCAATTTCTTTTTTAATATCTTCATATATTTTTTTAGCTTGAAATTCATCTACTTTAACTTGAGCTTTTTTATCCCATTCTGTATCTCTGTATTCTTTTGTTACTTTTTCAAATATTTCATTAGCTTTTTCAAATTCTTCTTTCTTGTACAAATCAAGTCCTTTATCATACCAGGATTTAGATTCTTTAACCAAAACATCGTGTAAAATACCCTCAATTTCCCTTATATCTTTTTGTGCTTTTTCTTTCCATTTACTTAAACTATTTTCATTTACTATTTTTCTAAATGCTTTTAAAGCTTCAGAATATTTATTGTTTTCTTTATTCTTTAAAGCTATATTATAATCATTTTCCATTATTTTTTATTCTGCCTTAAATATTTCTTCACGCACTGCTTTCACATCTACAACATCAGAATACTCAGTAATAATTTGTCTAAAAAGAGCTTTTGCTTCATCATAATTACCCTTTCTGGCCAATGTTTGAGCTTCCTGTAAAACACGATCTGCTTTACCTTTTGTACATTGCTTTATGCCATCATTTGCTGCTTGCTGCCATTTCCATCCTGTATATTTTTCCTTAATCTGCTGAAAAAGTATTTGTGATTCTTCAAATTGTTTATTATTGAATAAACGCTGTGCATTATCAAGCATATCCTGTGCTTCCATTTCATAGTAATCATCTAATGCTTTTTTAGCTTTATTAGCCCATTCTGTCCCAGGATAACTATCAATGATTGCTCTATATTGTTCAATAGCTTTCCAGTATTTTTTCTTTTCTGATAAAGATACTGCCATACTGTATTCTTTGCCAATTTTTGCATCATTAATTCTTGCTCTTACAACCTCATCCATTCTTGCTTCAGGGAATTGAAGCAATATCTTTCGATATATTTCAATAGAATCATCATATTGTTCACGTATAAATAATTTATTCCCCTCTTCTAGAAGTTTTGCTGCTTCAGAATTAATTGTATTTTTAATACGACCTAGTCCCTGTTCAGCTTTTAAAGTAAAATCAGGATCATATTTTCCTGCTTTGATTCTTTCATATATTTCCTGTGCTTGGTTAAAACTTTTATTTTCTTCGTATGTTTTGGCTTCTAATAGAACTCCATCTATGTCTCTATATTCCAAAATAATATTATTCAAAATCGGAGTTACTGAAATATCTTTAGTGCTCATTTCAACTTTATAATTATAAAATCTATCTCCATTATGTACTTCAGAGACATTAAAATAATTTGGTTCATTTGGTTTAATTGTATAAACTGATACATGTCGGTCAACAGTAAACTCCGGGACTTTATCTGTTGTCATTGTGATTTTAATCTCTGTATTTAATGGTAATTTACCCATGCCATCCCCATTTACGGCTATTTTCTCAAATAAAGACATTGCTTTAAGATCAAATACTTTTGTATTAAAAGATCCTTCTTTAGTATATTGTGGATTTACTTCAAAAACTTCATATTCTGATATTCTCAATTTGCTTTTTATCCAGCTTTCAGGTCTATACCTGAATTTAATATATCTGGCACGTAATGGAGAAAAAATAAATATATCTTTATTAGGTAAATCACGTTCGCTGAAATTAAGCTTTGTACAGAATCCTAATTCTTCCCATGTTTTATTATCAAGACTGTACTCTATCATTACATTTTTAGCTCCGCTGTCACCTGTATTGTAATGATTAATCTGTCCAAAAACTGTTTCTTTTCCCAGATCAAGAATAACTTTTATATCATTTTCTTCATCAAGTTTCTTTTTACCCATCTGGAATTCATATCCAAATACATAAGACTTTTTATTGATCGAATATTCATCATCTCCCAGTAATTTCCCGTCTAATAATCTATTTGGTCCATAAACATAATCATCTACACGACTGCAATCCAAAATTCTGCCTCCATTTTCATACAAAGCAAGATTTTTTGGATATGAGTTAAATACTTCCATTTCGCCGATATCTACCCATTTTGGATTGCCATAATTGCTTTCAATTGATACTCTTAAGTATTGACCTTCTGCAGGAGTAAAATAAAATATTTCGGGAGAATAATCTTTATATTTTTGCATTGCACGTGCAGATAAAACTTTTTTCCAGGGCTTCTTAAATATCAGGATTCTCTGCCATTCAACATATTTCTCCGTGTAAAATTTGAAAATTACACCTGTTGCCTCAATAGGGTCAAAATATGCACTATGACCTTTTGCAAATTCATCTTCAACTATTTGATTTTTACTGTTATCATATATAACTTTTTCTCCTGATGGAGTAATAGCAACAATTTTAAGTTTATATATGTCTGTTTCCATATTATGAACATTTGCACTATCATCTGAAACTATAAAAATACTTGATATAGTAGTAGGTTTTTTAAAGTCAATTCTAATCCATTTTGGATTTGTGGTATTAATTGTGTATTCAAGATTCTTTGATTGTATCCATGTTTCGTTCTCAAATTTATCTGACTGCTGAAAAGAAGGGAAAATTCCATCTCCCAATATATTATTTGGAGATAAATATCCGAATTTTCCATTATTATAACTCCATCCTCCTCCATCATCTGTTACATTATAAATGTCTGCTGGTATAACTGGATCAGAATTTAAATATAAAGAAAAATTCTTGACTTCAGAGTCAAAACCATCTCCATCTCCTCCTGCTCCATTATAAAGGATAAAAGTGTCTATTAAATATTTACTATTATCTTTAAAGCTATAGATAAACTCCTGTGGAAAAGGTTCTTTCCATTTAGTTAGCATATCACAACCCCAAAAACTTGGCTGATTACCAAATAAAGGATTCCGTCTAGAATCCGTAATTCCGTCATTAATAAAAGCTGCCTGATAAGGACCATTACTAAAATCTTTTGCATATTCACTTGTTATATACTCAATTTTTCCCCCATTTTTTCTTGACATTAAATTAACACTAATAGTTTTATTTGTTGGAACCAGTATTGTATGCTCTTTATGTTTTTCTTCAGCTTTTAATATTAATTCACCTTCATGGCAATTTCCGCATGTAGCGCGTTTATTAACTGATTCCGGGATATTGGTTGCTTTTAGAATCATTTCACCAATATTATTTAAGAGAATATTTGTTTTCCGTTCAACATTATTATCATGCCAGTTTTCTATTTTTACTGTAGTTGATTCAACATCTTTAATAACAAAAAAAACAGTTATTATTAGTAATATCCATATAAATTTATATTTTTTATTATTTTTAATATTCATTCTACCACCTTATATTATTTCTCTACAACTTTTCTACCAAAAGTTTTATAGTATCTTCTTTAATTTCATCTAAGGTAATTTTGTACTTAATAAAACTAAATTTTAATATTTCTGAAGCGAATAGCTTTGGAGTTGTATATACAACAATTGGTATTGGACTTTGATTATCAATTATTTCTTCTCCCAGAAACAATGATCTGCTTGACAATTCCTTCACTATATCCCGCGTTTCAAACTGATTTAATCCTGGTAACTCAATGATAATTCTTTTCGCACGTAATACATATCCATTCTCTTTCAATTTTTCTATTAACCGTGAAATATTAACTTCTGCTCTATAAAAAATATTGTGATTTTGCCCATTGAATATAAGTTCTTTAGAGATTATATTAATAAAATCCTCTGCTTTAAAACGTTTTATAAGAATTGTTTTATTTTCATCTTTAACCATATTTGGTATATTTATTTTTAATGTAGATATCGCACGTTCAAATAAATCTTCGTACATTACCTCTTGAAAATCATCAATATTGATTTTTTCCTTTTCAACTCCAACATTATAAACAAATGATGAAAAAGTTTTTATTAGATCTGCTTTTTTAACTTTAATAGCAACTTCTGATAAAGGTATTTCTATTGACTTTTTCTCTGCTCGTGCGCTCTGCGGACGAACTTTATATCCTTTTTTGATTTTAACCATCTGCATATAAGCACGTGCCATTGATAAACTATCTTCTATAACTGAAGTAACTTCTATAACACCTATTACTTTATTCTTTTTGTCATATACGTCTAATACCATATTTTTATGTAATTTATGCTTATTGCCTAAATTTATAAATACAAAATTTTCTTCCATCCATAGAATTTCTCCCTCAGGTATTTCTTCACCTTTAACTTTGTAGGAGATTATTGATATGAAAACAAATACAAATAAAATATATTTTACTAATTTATTACAATATAACATTTCTTAATCCTTATAATATTCTATCTTATAACTTAATTAATGTACATTGCCGCGATGCGGATATCTGATTCTCTCTATATGATAATATTTGTATCGCATAATTGCATCTGATTCATGACAATCTGTACATAAGCTAAAAGATGCGCCTTTATTACGTAAAAAACTGTTTAAAGCATCCCCTTCAATATTTTTATAATTACCTGGTAAATCTATATCCGGCTGCCATTTGTGCAAATTATGACAGGTTGGACAGGTTATCATTCCTGAACCCACAAGATCTCCTTGCAGATTGTATACTGGCCAATAACTGTCTTTCCCCTTTCCGCTTCTGCCGACAGTACTGACTAAAATACTTGGAGGATGAAATAAAACTTCAGGTACTTTTGCTCCTCCAACACTTCCCGGCTGGTGACAACTGTAACAGAAAGTAGCCATCATATCCATCTGTCTTTCATCAGGATTTTTACCAGGAATACGTGCCCACAATTTCAGACTCATATATGCATTATGCACAGAATGGCATGCACTGCACGGACCTGATTGAAAGATACTCTGTCCAAGATAATTCTTTTCATTTGGTGCTGTAACACTAAGATCATGATCTGTTCCAATAATAAACGATTTCTCCCCATGACAGTCAGTGCATAAGTCTGCTTTATTATCATTTGCTTTACGCAGGAAGCTGTTTGCACCTGTACCTTCAGCCATTGTCCCATCTCCAAATTCATCTGCACTTGGATTCCATTTATGAACATCATGACACGACATACAAATTACTTTACCTTCAGATTTTACTATCATATTTTTTTCATTATAAATAGGGAAATTTGTACTGCCATCAACTTTAGGATTGTCGTCAAACCTTACATTAACTGGATGAGAATACTGCCCTATCAGTTTCTTTTCCCCAACTTTACCTTTACTATGACAGCTTAAGCATAAAACACTGCCCAGATCATTTCCTTCGAACGGTAAACGCGCCCATAATCTATAATCAGTCGCATTATGCGGTATATGACATACACCACAGACTCCGCTTCTTGATATCTCCTGATTTAAAATGTTTTTGGAATTTTTCCCGGACACTTTCATATCATGTTTTGTCCCTGAAATAAATTTCTTTTTAGTATGACATTCCAGACACAATTCTGAATTTGCATTAGTTTCTCTTAAGAAGCTGTTTGTCCCGTCTCCTTCTGTGTTCTTACCTGGACCTTCTTCATTCTTACCTGGATCCCATTTATGCAAATCATGACACGAGTTGCAATAAACTTTCCCTTTAGATGTCTTCTGCCCTTCAATTGTAAAAGTTGGGAATTTAGTTGGGTCAGGAACTCTATCTACAGCTAAAATTGTCTTATTTGTTGGATGAGTAAGTTCTCCAACAAGTTTATTTTCACCTACTTTACCTTTAAAATGACAGCTAAAACACAATTTGCCTATTACATCACCTGCATCAGCAAGAACTCTGTTCCACATCTTATTATCAAGACCATTATGAATGGAATGACATACAAGACAAATACCTGATTCGCTTACAGTTTTTCCATCCTTATTTTTACTGTCAGGAGCTGTTATTGTCAAATCATGATCTGTTTTTCTTATAAATTTCTTATCTTCATGACAATCAGCACATAAAGTCAATTCATAATCATTTCTTAATCGCAGGAAACTGTTATTCCCATCTCCTTCTGTATTTTTACCCGGACCTTCTTCTTTTTTTGTCGGATCCCATTGATGCGGTTCATGACAGCTGTAGCAGATAACTTTCCCTGTTTCTTGATTTAATTTTCCATCTTCATTGAATAAAGGCAAAGTAGATGAACCATCTGCATTTCTAATATCCGCATTTACTGGATGAGTGAATTTATCGCTTAATAATTTATCTTTACCAGGATTTTTTTCTGAATGACAGCTTTTACAAAGCTGAGATCCAGCATCTTCTTTGCCAGAAACTTCTCTTGCCCACATTCTTCTCTGCATTCCATTGTGCGGCAAATGACAAGCTGAACATACACCACCCTCACTTGCTGTTTGCCCAATTGTATTTTTAACATTTGGTGCTGTTATATTTAAATCATGTTCTGTATTAACAACATTCTTCTTATCTTTATGACAATCAAGACATAATCCGGATTTATTATCATTAAGTTTTCTTAAAAAACTATTTGTAGCATCCCCTTCAATATTTTTATAGTGATCTTCTTCTTTATCTTCTTTGTCTGGAGACCATTTATGTACATTATGACATGAACTGCAAAAAACTTTTCTATCTGAATATGTTTTACCTAAACCACGATCTTTATACAAAGGCAAAGTTGTTGTCCCATCTCCAACTTTTTTAATATCTACTCCTGTCGGATGTGTATAATTGCCAATAAGTTTTTTTTCTGCTGGTCTGCCATTTGAATGACAGCTTAAACAAAACTGCTGTATCATGTCTCCATTCCCATCCAGCGGACGCGCCCATTGATGAGAAAAATGACATGCACTGCATATTCCGCTCTCTGCAACAGTTTCCCCGCGCAGATTTCTTGCCATCGGATCCAGAACTCCAAGATTATGATCACTTGCAGCTACTGTTAATTTATCCACGTGACATAAGAGACACATACTATTTTTCTTATTTTCCATAAGTAATAAAGGTGTATTCTGATAAGATTGGTGAACTTTATGACATATTGCACATATAATTTCACCATTTTTACCCAGTTTACCGCCTGCGTCATATATTTCTTTCGGTATATTAACTTTAACAGGTTTTTGTCCAACAGGATGTTTCATTGCTGTAACTGATCTGTCATTTTCATCTATCAGTTTGGATTGATGACAAACTCCGCAGACTTTTGAATCCTCACTCTGTTCTATTAAAATAGGAGTACCTTTTTTCCCCTTGTGTATATTATGACAGCTGGTGCAAACCAGAACACCATCTTTACCTGTCTGCCCGCCTTTGTTAATTGCATTTTCAATAACAACATCCTTTGGTTTAACAAGAATAGGATGCATACCTTTTAGCTCTGCTTCCTGAATGCCCTCTGCATATTTTTCAGAATGGCATTCTTTACATAACATAGAATTTTCATTTGTTACACGCAAAATTCTTCCGTCTGTTCCATCGGTATTTGAATTATTGGAAGCATTATGCGGCATATGGCATGAAATGCACATCAGTTTTCTGCCTGATTCCAGAGGTATTTTCGAATTGATTTTCATTGTTTCAGGAATTACAAGATCGACAGGATGAGTCCCAGGATTCTGTCCCATTTTGCCAGTACTGAGTTTATCTCCATGACATTGTTTACATAAAAAATTCTTATAATTCTCATTTGAATTCCCAACAAATTCCAGCAAAGGAGTATTATTTACTCCTTCATGCAGATTATGACAGCTTAAGCATATTATACGCCCATCCTGAGTTTTAACTCCTGTACGTCCGCTTGCCCACTTATCAGGGATAACAGCAACTTTTGTTTTAACATCTACTGGATGTGTGTCCATTCCAGGGCCATGACCACTTACGCTTGGATTATTTTTATGACATGCTTCACATAGTTCTGAAGCTTCATCCTGTGAATTTTTCCCCTGTGATAAAACCAGTAATTTATCATATGGAGATCCGTGAACAACATGACATGATTCACATATTACCTGATTTGGTTTATCTCCGCCAATTATACCTCCGTTATCAACAATTTTCTGGGATATTTGAAGAGAATTTACATCTATTGGATGCGTACCTTTTGATCTTCCGCCAAGTTTATCAACATGACACATCTTGCATAATTGAGAATTTTTATTTGGAAATCTTAAAAAAGTACCTTTTTCAACGTCTTCCTGATTTTCATTTTCTAATCCGCCATGTGCAGAGTGACATGTTCCGCAGAAAAGTTTACCATTTTTATCTAAAGGAAAATTCGAGGGTATGACAATTTTTTTGGAAGGGACAATATCTACAGGATGCCTTGTTTTTATGTGTTTTCTAATTGTCATTCTTGAATCCAGAACTGAACCGTCATGACATCCATAACAAATATCTTCATCCGCTGCTAATCTAATGTCAATATCGTCTAAAAGAAGAACGCCTTTCTTTTTTAATGCTTCTAATGGACCGGATTCCTCTATCCATCGCGCATGACACATAGCACAACCGCGTTTTTCAGAACTTTGAGCCAGAACTTTTTCCTGTCTCGTGCTATATACTAAAAATATTATTAATAGGATTATTCCACCTTTTATAAATAACCTCATAAATTCCTGCCTTACCTTAACAATTAAATCTTACAATTAAACAAAAAAGCACAGAACACAGAACAAAAAAACATTAGAACCGAGGAATTAACACAAAATTGTATATGTATATTATTTTTTGCCATGGTTTCTGTTTTCTGTTTTTAATCTGTATTCTGTGCTCTCTCGTATTATTCCAATATTTTCAGTACTGTTACTGTATTTGGAAACATCTCTGTCAAATATAAATTATTTTGGGAATCAATTGTAATTCCAAATGGTGTATTAAATTTTTTAGTATTCCCAAATTCATTTCCTAATAAAGCCAGCAAAACCCCATCTTCATTAAATACCTGTATTACTCCAGTATAAAGATCTGTAATATATATTCTCTTATTATTATCAAGTGAGATCCCTTTTGGTCTAAAAAATGTCCCTTCTTTTATTCCAAACTGACCTATTGTATGCATATATTCACCACGTAATGTAAATGCTTGAACGCGGGCATTTATTACATCCACAACATATAATTTATTAGTCCCATTTGTTGCCATCATAAAAGGATATCTGAATTCCCCTTCACGAAATCCATTCTTACCCCATTCTAAAACAAATTCCAGGGTATTTCTATCATAAACAACAACACGATGATTGTCATTATCAGTTATATAAATTTTATCTTCAATTACCAGCACATAGGTAGGATCAGGATGTTTTCCCCCTTCTGCTGATTCTTTAAGGGTTATTGAATTGATATAATCAACTG
>JACRDZ010000096.1 GCA_016212735.1 Candidatus Firestoneibacteriota bacterium
CGACAGATAATTTAAGAGGCAGAATTGATGAAATATACATCTATTCAAGAGCATTGGGAGCTACAGAAGCAGCTGAACATAGAGAACAGAAAGGTGTATGGGAGAGAAAAGCAAGATCAAAACCAAAGATAAGATAAAAAAATGCCTAATGACTAATTTCTAAATGTCAAATAAATGATTTAGACATTTGGCATTTGGATTTAGACATTTGACATTAAATAAGGGGAATTAATGGGATTAAGTGGAGGAACATTAAAAACTATAGCCCGCAAGGTCACATTAGAGCTGATTTATGAAGTTGTTGATGAGCGCTCACGAGAATTAAAAGAAGAAATACGTGAAATAAAAGCAGAGGTAAGGAATATAAATCTGCGCCTTGACCAGACGAATGCGCGTATGGAACAGCAGTTTGCAGCAGTAAATGCACGGATTGAGCAAATTAATGCGCGCATGGAACAGCAATTCGCAGCAACAGATGCACGGATTGAGCAAATTAATGCAAAAATGGAACAGCAATTTGCAGCGGTAAATGCGCGTTTTGATCAGTTGTTTGGCATATTGCTGCAGGATAGAAATAAAAGTAAATGAAACAAACACATAGGTAATAATGGTAAAACAAAGTAGAGGATAAATCAAATGAAAAAGAATTATTTAACTACAACGATATTCGCGGTCTTATTGTTTTTTGCAATGGGGCCTTTTAATATTCATGCCAAACAGATATTAGAAGCTGTTCCGCGTGACAGAGCAGCTGATATCTTCTGGGTTTTGCCCAGATTTAATTCTGATGGTTCAGAATGCGCGGATCTGGCAGGAGTTTATATATACCGCAGTGTAGATATAAATGGCCCGTATAAATTAGTTTCTCCGGCATTATTGCCGCCGTCAAGAACAACATGGCATGATGACCAGAAAATTAATAAAGTTACTTATTATTACAGTATAAGAGCTACTGATGATGTTGGCAACTTAAGCCCGTTTTCACCTATAACTTCAGTTATTCCAACTGGAGATGATGTTCCTCCTTCTCCTGTGGAGATTATTGTAAAACCGCTTGATTCACCGCAGGTAGAAATATCATGGACTCCATCAGTAGATGATAAAGGAATAGATCATTATAATATCTATCGTTCATTAACAGAAATTAAAGACGAATATCTCTCTAATGCGCGCAAAGGTCTGCCGAGTTTAGTTGAACCAGTAACAAAAGTAAATGGCAATACATTAAAATTTATTGATAAAAAAGGTAAAATCGGGACAGTTTATTATTATAATGTTACAGCTGTAGATACATCTGAAAATGAATCAAAAGCTTCCAATTCACCTAATATAAAAGTTCCAGGTAAGGATATAACTCCTCCTATAATTGAGTCTGTCAGTGAAGATTCCTATAAAAAACCAGTAAAAGCAGGCAAGGAAATTACAGTAGTACTTGTTGGAGAATCAAGACTAACAGGAGATTATACAATTGGCAAACTTATAGAAAAAAGCGCATTAAAAGAAACTGCAAAACCAGGTACATATTTTGCTATTTATACAGTGAAAACTGGTGATGATGGAAAAGATATTCCAGTAAGCGCAAGATTAACTGATGCAGCAGGGAATGTATCAGAAAAGTCAGGTATGACTACAATAACAATTGATACAGTTCCACCGCCGTCAGTCAAGAATTTAACAGTAAGTACAGGATTTGATACTACAAAAGAGATATATACAAGTATTTCAAAAGTTGAACTTAAATGGGAAAAGAATGATGATCAAAATGAAGTACAATATTATAAAATTTATCGTTCAGGAGAACCAATAACAGAATTAAATTATAAGAAAGCTATAGTTATAGCTAAAAAACTTGCAACTAACATATTTATATACAAAGATTTAACAGCTACACCAGGCAGAACATATTTTTATACAGTATCCAGTGTTGACTCTGCAGAAAATGAGGCTTTACATGCTTCTGTAGAGGTAACTGTAGCAGGAGATATTGTCCCTCCGAAAATATTTAAAGTTACTGAAGATACATATGGTATTACTCAAAAATTCGGCAGTAAAATTCAAGTTGTTTTACGCGGAGAACCAGGCTGTCTCGCTTCTTTTGATATTGGCGCAAGACTTAAAGGTATTGTAATGGAAGAAGTATTAATTGGTTCAGTTCATACAGGAACTTATTCAGGTACATATACAGTAAAACAGGATGATGATGTAGCGCAGGTATCTATTATAGGTCATTTAAAGGACATATTTGATAATGAAACAGTATTGGAAACAGATACAAAAATTACGATTAAAACCAGTTCAACTGATACAACACCACCTGAAATAAAGACACTTTCGCATAATAGGCCAAACTATGTTCTTGTTGAAGGAGAAGCAATTAAAGTAACACTTGAAGGTGAATCAAATTGTATAGCTTTTTTTGATATAGGCAATATGGTAAAAGGTATAAAACTATATCCTGCAGCAATTGATGGTACATATGAAGGTTCTTATATTGTGCAGGCTGGAGATAATATTGGGAATGCTGGCATCACTGCTTATCTTGCTGATGAAAGTGGAAATGTTGCAAGTAAAGTTTGCTCGGATCCAGTTTCAATAGATACTTCAGTAAAAATTACAATGACAAAAGATCCTCAGCTGGACTTTATAGTTGCAGACAGTACGAGTTTTGTAGATATAAACGCAATTGTAACTAATGCTCATAATGAACCTGTGGAAGGTAGAAAAATAGATTTTACATTAGTAAGTAATTATGGCGGTGTTACAGCAATTAGTAATGTTACAGATAGTAAGGGAAATGCAAAAGCACGATATACATCAGGTATGGTAGTACAAACAGCATATATATCTGCTGAAGATGTTGAGACAGGAATAGCAGGGATAACTTATGTGAAAACTACAAAAACTGCTGAATGCCAGATTACTTTAAGATCATTACAGCGGAGATTTAGAACTTTTAACGGACTTTATTATATAGACATGGAAGCAAGACCTGAACGTATTACAGCAGATGGCTCCAGTGTGTGTATTATTACAGCTACAATAAGAAAAGTAGGCGCAACTGGTAAACCAGGCCCTAAAAAGAATGAAGAAACATCTGAAAATAAAAATGAGGATGAAAGAATTCCTGGAGAAAAGGTTAAATTTAATCTTACCAGCGTTCCGAATGAGGAATCTCCTGGCAGCCTTCGTATTCATCCTGATTATAAAGATGTTGAAGTTGGCGGAGCAATTACTGATAAAAATGGTGAAGCAAAAGCAATATATACTGCTGGGACTAAAATTGGTATAGCTATTGTTCATGCAATTGCGCCTCTTTCTCCTGAAAAAGGGCAGCCTATCGCAGAAATGGTTGGGATTGTATTAATAGCCGGAGAAGTTCGTTATCTAACAATTATCGCTCAACCTGCTTTACTTGATGCAAATGGAAAAGATGAATCTAAAATTACTGTTGCAGCACAGGATAGATTTAATAATCCGTGTAAAGATATAAATGTTAATATAGAAATTGTTTCTGGAAATCCTGCATTAGGTTCTATAAAGGCTGATGATGAAAAAAGTAGCGGATTAAATATCATTACAGATACTGAAGGGCAAAAGACAGCTACTTATATAGCAGGTACAGAGCCAGGTCCGGTAACTTTAAGGGCTACAGTAAATTCCAGTACTCCAATAGATGATGCTGTGGTTCAATATGATGCCGGCAACTATAGTAAAGCAGCTGAGGTTTTCAAAAAAGCTATAGATGAATATCCAAGGGAGAACTGGTCTGATGATGTATACTATATGCTGGGTTATACAGAGGAATTGCTGAAACAGTTCAATGAAGCAAATGATAGTTATTATGAAGTAGTAAGATACTATTTTGGCGGGCCGTGGGCAGATAATGCTTTATACAGAGTTGGCCAGGTATATGAAAAAATCGGAGATTATGCAAAAGCTATAGATGCATACGAGGAGCTTATAGATAATTCATATTTGCTGGAAAGTGAAGAAGTATACAGGAATAATCTAATTGATAATGGATACTTCCGTATGGCTGTTATGTATGAACGTCTGGAACATTATCAGAAAGCAAAAGAAATTTATCAGGAATTAATTGATAGATTTATTAATACAGATGAGACTGAATTAATCAAGGATGCAGAAAAAGCTATAGAAAGATTAAGAGCACAGGGATATTAAATTAGTTATCAGCTATTAGTAAACATTTAAAAACAAAATGCGGGGTTATACACCCCGCATTTTGTTTTACTGTAAAAGGTGATATTATATTGAATATTCGTTATTACATTGACCCAGAGACAGAATTACCTCACATCTACGGACATAATGTTGAAGAAACAGAAGTGAAAGAGGTTTTGATAAAACCTGGAGAAGATCGCCCAGGACGAGAAGGATCAAGAGTTGCAATTGGACAAACGTCAGACGGTCGTTATCTTAAAGTAATCTATGTTCCTGATACAATCCCAAATAGCGTTTTTGTGATTACAGCTTATGAATTACAGGGTAAGTCGTTAATTGCATATCGTCGTCGCAGAAGGAGAAAGATAAAATGAAACAAAATAAATTCCCATCCGGATGGGATTCTGAACGTGTAAAAAGAGTAATTGCACATTATGAATCGCAATCTGAGGAAGAAGCTATAGCTGAAGATGAGGCTGCATTTGAAGTGTTGGGGCAAACATTTATGGAAGTCCCAACAGAGCTGGTTCCAGTAGTACGCGAATTAATTGCAAAACACAAAGTAGCATGAATAATGGCAGACCTTAAGAAATACGAGGATGAAATTATGGGAATTACTTATATTGAAGGTCTTGTTAGAGGTAGAGAAGGTAAACAAGAAAGTGTAAAGTTTTTGGTAGATAGTGGAGCAACGTATTCACTTTTACCAAAAACCGTATGGCAGGCAATTGGTCTTTTACCAAAACGGAAATTATCGTTTACGCTTGCTGACGGCAGTAAAATTGAAAGAGCAATTTCAGAAGCTTTTATTTCTTTCCCACAAGGTGAAGCGCACACACCGGTGATTTTGGGTGAAGAGAGCGATGAAGCTTTGTTAGGTGTTGTTACATTAGAGATTCTGGGTCTTGTGTTTAATCCATTTACCCGAACTCTTCATCCAATGCACATGCTTTTATGCTGAATTTAAGCATAGGAATTTCAAAGTTATTAGTTTTAAGTAGTAAGTTATAAGTTTAAAACTAAAAACTTAAGACTTAAAACTAATTTAATAAACGAACTTGAGTATAAGTCCAAATTATGGGGAAAAAAAATAATAAAAAATCAATTATTTATTTTATAGTAACTTCTATTGTTACAATTTCAGCAATTTCTTATTTTATTTATTATAATTCTTCATTAAAAGTTGAAGATATATTTAGAGTTTATAAAAATAAGACAGATCAAAGTGAGATTGTAATCCTTTATCCTTTAAACGGAACAATTTTTCCTCCAGAAATCATACCTCCGATTTTTAAATGGGAAGATGCAAAAGAAGAGTCAGACAAATGGCATATTGTGATAAAATTTCAAGACGGAAAAGAGATTATGACTTTTCTTGTTTATGATAAAACATGGGAACCAGATGATAAAGAATGGGAAATAATTAAAAAAAGATCTATTGAAAGTAAAGCAGAAGTTATTATTGTTGGAGTGAATCAAAAATCTCCCGGAAAGATATTGTCATTAGGGAGTGTAGTTTTTATGACTTCTCGCGATGAAGTTGGTGATCAGATTTTTTATAGAGAAGTTATACTTCCCTTTATAGATGCAGTAAAAGATCCTTCACAAATAAGGTGGCGTTTAGGAGATATTTCATTAAAATCAGAGCCGCCAATTGTTCTGGATAATTTACCTGTATGCGGGAATTGTCATTCCTTTTCAAAAGATGGGAATATTCTTGGAATGGATGTAGATTATGCAAATGATAAAGGTTCATATGTTATTACAGAAACCTCTAAAGAAATTATTCTTTCAAAAGATAAAATCATTACATGGAACGATTATAAAAAAGAAGATAAAGACATTACTTTTGGGCTTCTATCACAGGTCTCTCCAGATGGAAGAAATATAATAAGTACTGTAAAGGATAGATCTGTATTTGTTCCAAAACCAGATATTACTTTTTCACAGCTATTTTTTCCGATAAAAGGGATTCTTGTTGTGTATAGAACAGACACAAAAACTTTTAATCCGCTGCCAGGAGCAAATGATCCTCTATTTGTACAAAGTAATCCTGCATGGAGTCCTGATGGGAAATATATTGCATTTGCCAGGAGTAAAGCTTATGAATTAAAAAATATTAAAGACAAAAAAAATGCGCTTTTATCTCCAGAAGAATGTGAGGAATTTTTAAAGGATGGGAAACAATTTATTTATGATTTATATCGTATAACTTTTAATAATGGCAAAGGTGGTAAGGCGGAACCAATACAGGGAGCGTCTTTTAATGGGATGAGTAATTATTTCCCAAAATATTCGCCTGATGGGAATTGGATTGTATTTTGTAAAGCAAAAAGCTATATGCTGCTTCAGCCTGACAGTGAACTTTATATCGTTCCAGCAGGAGGAGGAGAAGCCCGCAGAATGCGCTGTAATACAAGTCGAATGAATTCATGGCACAGTTGGTCATCTAATAGCAAATGGCTGGTTTTTTCCTCAAAAGTAAATACTCCATACACACAATTATTTCTGACGCATATAGATGAACAGGGGAATGACAGCCCGCCGGTTTTACTTTATAAATTTACTGCTGCGGATAGAGCTGCCAATATACCTGAATTTGTTAAACTTAAACGCGGTGCAGTTGAGAAAATAAAAGAACAGTTTATCACTGATTTTTCTTATTGGAGAGTTGGAGCAACATGTATAGATATAGGAGATTTTGTCGGTGCAGAAAAAGCATTTCAGAAGGCTTTAGAACTTAAATCCAGGAATGAAGAAGTATATAATTTTTTAGGTATGATTAAAGCACAGAGAGGGAATTTTGATGAAGCAATTTCTCATTTTAAGGAAGCGCTTAAAATAAAACCTGATTCTGTAGAAACTTATAATAATCTAGGATTGACATTGCAAAGACAGGGGAAGTATGATGATGCTATTAATTATTTCAACGAAGCGCTTAAAATAAAACCTGACTCCATAGAAGCACATTGTAATCTGGGGATGACATTACAAAAGCAGGGTAAATTAGACGAAGCTGTTAATCATTTTAATAAAGCATTTAAACTGGATCCAAAATCTCTAGTAGTACATATAAATCTTGGATTAGTTCTGCAAAAACAGGGAAAGATTGATGATGCTTTATATCATTTTAAAGAAGCGTTGAAAATAAATCCAGATATGGTAGAAATTCATTATGCAATTGCGCAAATTAGAGAGTTAGATGGCAAGCTTGATGAAGCAGTATTTCACATTAAAGAAATCATTAGAATAAATCCAAATATTGCAGAAGCGCATTATAATCTTGCATTAATTTTAAAAAAACTTGGGAAACAGGATGAAGCAGATTTTCATATTAAAGAAGTAATTAGAATAAATCATGCTGCAAATATCAGAGAATAAAAATATTTATATTGACTTGTACACAAAAATAATTTAAAGTACAGGAATTTGAAACGCTCGATAAATCGAGCAACTACATTGAAATTTTTGTAGTTGCCTGATTTATCAGGCTTAATTTAATATTTGTGTATAAAAAAATTATTGGTACTGTCAAAAGTAAAATGTAAAAAGGGGATAAAAAATGGAACCACAGAAAGATTTCACCACAGAGAACACTGAGAAAAAATTATTTTTAAATTTAAAAACCTCTGTGACCTGTGGTTAGGTTTTTCTAACTCATTACTATTTAAGGGTTTCTCTGTGTTCTCTGTGGTTAATTTTTGACATTACCAAATTATTGTTCAGGAGGAAATTATGTCAAGGACAAATATAGATATTAATGATGAATTGATTGAAAATGGGTTAAGTTTAACAAATTATAAGACGAAAAAAGAGTTGGTAAATGAGGCATTAGAAGAGTTTATTAAAAAGTTGAAAAGGAAAAAAATTTTAAAGTTTTCAGGGTCGCGGTGCTGGGATGGAAATTTGGATGAAATGAGGAGGGGAAGGTTTTGATTTTAATTGACACCTCAGTTTGGATAGATTTTTTTAACCATCCTCAATCATATTTTTCAAAACTTTTAAAAGAGTTAATAGAAAAAGATACTGATTTATGTCTTACTGATATAATTCTAACCGAAATTTTACAGGGGATTAAAGATGATGTAATATTTGAAGAGACAAAAAAATCTCTGTTAGCATTTCCTATTTTTAAGGCAGCATCTTTAAATACTTATATTTATGCAGCAGCAATATATCGTATATGTAGAAATAGAGGAACAACTATCCGTAGAACTATTGATACAATAATTGCATCTGTAGCAATAGAAAATAATTTGCAAATATTTCATAATGATAAAGATTTTAATCGAATTGCACAATGTACACCACTTAAGATATTTAGATCAATAGTTGTTTAAATTTTTTTTTAGGAGAGTTATCTTATAATGTCTGTTAAGAACAATGTAATTACATCTGGAATTTATAAATCCTAACCCAATCAAGTCGGAACTTAAAGGTATGTTTGAAAATACCAAAATTTATCCCTTCTGGAAATTTTTTACAAAAATAAAACTGGGTTTATTTCTAATTCTTATATTGGCTGTAGTATCAGGCATAAATACATTTTATTCCGCACCTGATAGAGAAAGTCTGGGAATAGAAATATATCATTCCTGGTGGTATATAACTATTCTTATAATTCTTTTCATAAATATTCTGGTATGCAGTCTGGATCGTTTACCAAATACTTTTATATTGACCCGTTATAATAAGGAAAAAAATATATTTATTGATAAGGAAATTGTTTCCAGATGCGATGTACATTCCGAAATCAATAATCCTCTTATTCTACCTTTGGGGAATGAGGATGATAGAGGATTTGAAAATGGATATTTAGACAATAAATTCAATAAGATACTTGATAATTTAATAAGAAAGCACTATTATATTATAAATAAAGAGAATTATATCTGGGCAGAAAAGGGTAAAATTAGATATTGGGGTTCGTATCTAACACATTTAGGTATTTTA
>JACRDZ010000097.1 GCA_016212735.1 Candidatus Firestoneibacteriota bacterium
AGCGCTGTAGTGCTAATTAAAAATATGGAGGATATTCAATGTCTAAAAAACTATTAAAACCTTCTGCTTTTCTTTTACCATGCCCTGTCGGATTAATTACTTCCTGCGGAAAGGATGAAAAACCAAATATTATAACTCTTGCGTGGTTAGGTATAATATCGTCACAACCGCCTATGGTGAGTATTTCTGTGAGACCATCGAGATACTCTCATAAATTACTTCTGGAAAATGGCGATTTTGTAATTAACATTCCTTCTCTCTCTCACCTTGAAAAAGTTGATTTTTGCGGAAATGTTAGTGGAAAGGAACATGATAAATTCAAAGCTACAAATTATACTTTTCAGATGGCAAGCAAAGTGCATGCGCATATAATTACAGAATGTAAATTAAATATTGAATGCAAAACTAAAAAAATTTTAAACTTCGGCAGTCACGATGTTTTTTTAGCTGAAATTATTGCAGTACAGGTAAATCAAGAAGTTTTAGATGAAAACAACAACTGGTTAATAAATGAAATAAATCCGCTTGCTTATTGTCCTCCTAACAGTGAATATTGGACTTTAGGTGAAAAAGTTGGACAATATGGTTTAAGCCAGGGAAAAATCTGCCAGAAATAATATGAATTCAAAATTTAATTTTTTGCCAACAACACAATATGAAGCAGAAAAAATGGGGTACAGCGAATTGGATGTTATAATTGTTTCCAGTGATGCTTATGTTGATCATCCTGCATTTGCTGCTGCAATTATTGGACGTTATTTGCAATCACTCGGACTAAGAGTTGGAATTATTCCGCAGCCAGACTGGCACAGCATAAATGATTTTACCAAACTCGGACAACCCAGACTTTTTTTTGGAGTAACAGCAGGAAATCTTGATTCTATGGTTTCACTTTATACTGCACAGAGGAAAATCCGCACGTATGACCCATATAGTGAAAACAGCATATCAGGGAAACGTCCATACCTGCCATCTATAGTTTATACAAATCGCATTAAACAGGCATATAAAAATATTCCTGTTATTCTGGGTGGAATTGAAGCAAGCCTGCGCAGAATAGCTCATTATGATTTCTATACTGATAAAATAAAACCTTCTATCCTGCTGGATGCAAAAGCGGATTTACTTGTTTATGGTAATGGAGAAGCTCCATTAAAAGAAATAATAAACTTTATTAGAAATGGGAAAAACATAAATGAAATAAAAGACATAAAAGGAACTGTTGTTCCTGTAAAACAAAATGATAAAATAGATTATGAGAATATAAAAAGATTACCTTCTTATGAGAAAGTTAAAAAGAATAAACTTGATTTTTGTGAAATGACAAAAATTATTTCTGAAAACATGAATCCGTATAATGCTTCAAAATTATTTCAAGAAACGGATACACGCGGAATTTTGATTAATCCTCCTTCTTTGCCGCTTTCGCAGAAAGAACTTGATTGTTTATATGAACTTCCGTTTACACGTCTGCCTCACACGAAATATAAAGGTGAAATACCTGCTTTCTCAGTAGTTGATAAATCAATAACATCGCATAGAGGATGCTATGGCGGATGCAGTTTCTGCTCTCTTTATCTTCATCAGGGTAAAATAATTCAGAGCCGCAGTTTTGCATCTATAAAAAAAGAAATTTCAAACTTAACAAAAAGCAGTTCAAAAAAAATAGTAATAACAGATATCGGCGGACCTACTGCGAATATGTATGCTACATATTGTAAAAAAGAAGAATTATTAAAAATATGTAAAAGACGCAGTTGTATATATCCTGATATATGTATTAATCTATGCTGTTCTTCAAAAAAATATATGGAATTGCTTGAAAGCATACGAAAAGATAAATTAATAAAAGCTGTTTATATTAATTCTGGTATACGATATGATATTGCCCTCTTAGAGCCAGATTTTATTGAACAAATAGCATTATATTATACTCCTGGACAATTATCAGTTGCTCCTGAACATTGTTCGGATAGTATTTTAAAAGTTATGAATAAACCGGATATACAAATTTATGAACGATTTTCAAAAATATTTTATGAAAAAAGCGGAAGAACAGGGAAAAAGCAATATCTGCTTCCATATTTTATGATAGGACATCCAGGTGCAAATGAAAAAACAGAAAAAGCATTGAAGCTGTATTTATTAAACAACAATATTAAAGTTGAACAAATTCAGGAATTTTATCCAACTCCTATGAGTATTTCGACCGCAATTTATTATACAGGAATGAATCCATTTACAAAGGAAAAGATAGATGTTGAGAAAAAACTAGGTATTAAAAAAAGCTGGAAAAAAAATATTATAAATTTTAAATGCTGAAATAAAATAAAAAAATGGGATAAAAAATGGAACCACAGAGGTCACAGAGTCTATTTTAAAGTATAGGAATTTCAAAGTTCATAATTTAGCTCGATGAATCGAGCAACTACATTAAATTTTTTGTAGTTGCCTGATTTATCAGGCTTATTTAAAATTTTAAAAAAAACTCTGTGCCTCTGTGGTTAAAATAAAGTTCGTTGTAGTATTAGGAGGGGAAAAATTATGATTCTATGGGAGAAACCTGGCAGGGAAAATACAAAAAAAACTATAAGCATTGCATTAGATACAGCACGCAAATTAAATATTAATGATATTGTTGTTGCTTCAAATACAGGTGAAACGATAAAAGAATTCAACAATACAGGGCTGAATATTATTTGTGTAACACATCAGGTTGGATTTGTAAGACCAGGTGAAGATGAAATGTCATCCGAAACTCGAAAATATCTCAATAATCAGGGGATTAAAATATTAACAACAACACATCTGTTTCGCGGTCTGGACAGAGCATTGAGTAAAGCAGCTGGCGGATGGTATCCTGCAGAAATCACTTCTAATGTTCTCCGTATTTTTGGACAGGGGACTAAAGTAGCTGTTGAAATTGCTGTAATGGCTCTGGATGCAGGACTTGTCCCTTATGGCAAAGAAATAATTTCTATTGGCGGGACAACACGGGGTGCGGATACAGCAATTATTATTATCCCTGCTCATTCACATGATTTTTTTCAAACAAAAGTCAGAGAGATAATTTGTAAACCGAGATAATTTCATATTGCACATAATATCAATGTAGAGGTCGGTGCTAATGTATTACTTTTTCCGTAGAAATAGAAAAGAAAGGCAGAAGGCAGAAGGCAGAAGGCAGAAAGATAAAAAGTTAACGATTAAGCAACCTTTAGCCTTTAGCATTCTGCTTTTAATCTTTTTTATTTTGTCTTCTATTTTTTCCGGTTGTGCTCCGTATCCGCAAATAAGAACGGATAAAAAATCATATAATGTTCAGGGAGAGCAATATTATCCTATAACAGAATCACAAGGTTATGTTGAAGAAGGAATTGCCTCCTGGTATGGGAAAGATTTTCATGGTAAAAAAACTTCCAGCGGAGAAGTATATGATATGAATCTTAAAACAGCAGCACATAAAACTCTTCCATTAGGGACTTATGTAAAAGTAACTGATCTTAAAAATAATCGAACAACTGTAGTAAGGATAAATGACAGAGGCCCTTTTGTCAGGGGAAGAATAATTGATCTGTCTTATGGTGCTGCGCAGGAACTGGGTATAGATATTACCGGTACTACAGAAGTAAAAATTGAAGCATTGGATAAAGATGATATTAAGGCTATATCAATTAAAGATTTTAATTCAGGAAATTTCACAATTCAAGTTGGTGCTTTTAAAAATAAAGAAAATGCATTACAATTAACTGAACAGTTAAAACGTATGTATCAAACTACTCATGTTGTTACTTTTAATTCAGATGAAGGTATATTTTACAGAGTAAGAGTCGGTAAATTTCATCTCCTTGACAAAGCTCGTGATGCGCGAGAGGAACTTGAGGAAAGAGGTTATGAAGAAGCAATGGTGGTGGCGGAATAATATGGAGGTAATCGAACATGAGTTCTTATAATAATACCGCAAGAATAAAAAGTTTAACTTTAAAAAATTTCAAAAGTATTAAAGAAGAAACTTATGAATTTACAGATTTTGATCTTTTAATAGGAAGAAATAATAGTGGTAAAAGTTCTATTCTGCAAGCACTTGCAATATGGCAATATTGTATAGATGAATTTAGAAGAAGTAAAAGAAGTGGGAAGTCTGCTATTCAATTTGTTTTACCAAACTTTACACCAATGCCATTGCCGAAATTTGCACTTCTATGGTATCAACAAACTGACCGTAAAAATGTAAAAACAGATAAAGGTAATAAACCAGAACTTTTTTTTATAGAAATAGATGTCATCTGGAATGTTAAAAATAAAGATAATGAATTTATAGAGAAACATTTTGGGGTTACACTTCGTTATCATTCACACCAGAGTATATATGCTGGACCGTGTGAAGGATGGGATACTTTTAAAGAAATTGAAAAAGAAAATTTATTCCCAAACATTTTATATGTTCCTCCCTTTTCTGGTTTTGAAGCATCTGAACAAAGGAAAGACATTAGTGTGGTTAAAATGCAAGTTGGAAAATTCCAGCCTGGAAGTGTTGCCAGAAATATCTTATTAAGAGTCTTTTCTGAAAAAGCAGATTCTGCTTCACCAACAGAAAAAAATAAATCCAGATGGGATAAATTAAACCAAATAATTAAAGATTTGTTTTCTATTGATTTATTAAATCCACAATATAGGGAAGGGCAAGATACATTAATTACCTGTGAGCATATGCAATCAGAAGACAAAAAAAAATATGATTTGATTTCAGGCGGGACAGGGTTTCATCAAACATTACTTCTTTTGTCTTCTATTTATGCTTTTAATCCGAATGTTGTTTTA
>JACRDZ010000098.1 GCA_016212735.1 Candidatus Firestoneibacteriota bacterium
CCAATGTGACCCTTATATTTTCCCCAACTCAAGCCCTGTTAGCAGCAAAGGCAGGAGCGACTTATGTAAGTCCTTTTGTTGGAAGGCTTGATGATATAAGTAATAACGGATTAGAAGTTATTCATGATATTATACATATTTTTATGAATTATACTTTTCCATGTCAGGTAATTGCAGCAAGTATCCGCAATCCATTGCATGTACTGGAAGCAGCGAGAATAGGTGTTGATATAGTTACTGTTCCTTCCAGTGTTATAGATCAAATGATAGCTCATCCTCTTACAGATATTGGAATAAATAAATTTATGGATGATTGGAAGAAAACAAATAATGGGAAAAGATAGCAAAGTTTTAAATGAAGCACGGAAAATAATTAAGGAAGAAGCGGAAGCAATTCTTTCTTTGAGTAAAAGATTAGACGATAGTTTTGTCAGAGCTGTTGATTTAATATATAATTGTCATGGAAGAGTAATTATTACAGGTATGGGCAAATCCGGGATTATCGGTAAAAAAATTGCTGCTACTATGGCAAGTACTGGGACACCAGCTTATTTTCTGCATCCGGCTGATGGCATTCACGGCGATCTGGGGATGATATTACCAGAAGATATTTTAATTATAATTTCCAAAAGCGGTGATACTGAAGAGATTAATAATTTAATACCAAGTATAAAACTTCTGGGAATAAAAATAATCGCAATTACTGGAGTCCCAAATTCAACTCTCGCAAAACATAGTAATATTATATTAAATATTGGTGTGGATAAAGAAGCATGTCCGTTAGGTTTAGCTCCAACAACAAGCACAACAGTTACACTGGTTTTAGGTGATGCTCTGGCACTTGCTCTTCTTAATAAGAGGAATTTTAAAGCAGAAGATTTTGCTTTTTTTCATCCTGGCGGTATTTTGGGCAAAAAACTCCTTTTAAAAGTTGAAGATATCATGCACAAAGGAGAATCAATCCCAAAAGTTAATGAATCAAATAATCTAAAAGATGTACTTTTTGAAATGACGTCTAAACGTCTTGGAATGACAACTGTTGTTAACAAAAAAGGGAAACTATCAGGAATAATTACAGATGGAGATCTGCGTCGTCTTCTTGAAAAAGGAGAGGAGTTTTTTAAATTAACAGCATTTGAATCAATGATAAAAAATCCAAAAGTAATTACAAAAGAATGTTTAGCTATAGAGGCACTCAGAAAGATGGAAGATTTTGCAATCACATCACTTGTTGTAACAGACAAAGATAGTATTCCAGAAGGTATTATCCATATCCATGATATTTTAAAAGCAGGGATACAGTAAAATACGTAAGGAGAAGTTTTTGAAAGAGTTAAGATTAAATATATCAATTAAGAAAAAAATAAATAAAATAAAATTATTAGCTATGGATGTTGATGGAGTATTAACTGATGGGATAATAGCATTGGGAAATGGACAGGATGAGGAATATAAATTTTTTAATGAAAAGGATGCTGCGGGATTAAGGATGCTCATAAGAGCAGGAATCATTCCTGTAATTATAACAGGAAGAAGTTCAAATCTTGTGTCCAATTGGGCACGTGGAATAGGAATAAATGATAATGACATATATCAGAAAGTTTTTATAAAGAAAGAAGCTCTGGGGAAAATTATTGAAAATCATAATATATCAAAAGAAGAAGTTGCTTATATTGGAGATGATTTGATTGATATTGGAGTTTTAAAGAGAGTTGGATTTGCTGTTGCAGTAGAAAATGCGGTTTCTGAAGTAAAGAAAGAAGCTGATTATATTACTAAAAAAAGAGGCGGAGAAGGGGCTGTCAGAGAAGTAATAGATTTAATTTTAAAAACTCAAAAAAAATGGATTGAAGTTACTGAAAAGTACTATTAGGGTCTGCGCAGAGAGGTGTATATGAAAATCTATAAAATAATTTTAATAATATCTTTATTTTACAGTCTTTTTTCTTGTAACTCTGATAATAAAAAAAAATCTTATTCCGGGAAAAACAAAGATGAGCCGTCACTGCATATACAAGGATTTTGTTTAACGGAGACACTTGAAGGAGTTAAACAGTGGGAATTAAAAGGTGAATATGCTGATATTTATGAAAACAAAGATTTGATAAATATAAAAAAAATAGAGATGCTTTTTTACTCTTCTACCGAACAGTACTTTTCTCATCTATGGGCAGAAGATGCAGAGCTAAATACAAAAACCAAAGATATTTTTGCCAGAAACAAAGTTAAAGTTATTTCTCGCAATAATATTGAATTAGAAACAGAAAAATTAACATGGAATGTTAATAATCAGGTTTTTGAAACAGATGTGCCTGTTAAGATTGTTAAAAAAGACAGTGTTCTTACAGGAGTTGGACTGAAAACAAACTCTGGATTGGAAAATATTAAAATATTGAATAATGTTAAAGTTGTAACTAAAGAAAGGATTTTAAATGAATAAATTTATATTCTTAATATTTTTTTGCCTTTCTATAGTTTCAGTTAAACATATGGTTTTTGCCAATACTGATTCTACTTTTATTAAATCAGAAGAAAATAATTCAATAAATATAAAATCAGATAATGTTGAATATGTATTTAAAAAAGAACAGGAAATAGGTATTTTTACAGGTAATGTCTATATGGAGCAGAAAGGATTAAAATTTTTTGGAGATAAGGTTAATTTATTCACAAATGAAGGTAAAGTAGTAGGTGACGGAAATCTGAAAATAATAACTGAAGATAAAGATTGGACATTTACTATTACAGGCGGAAAAGGAGAATTTCATAAAAACGAACAATATGCTATAATGATAGAAAATCCAAAGCTTGTAATTATTGATAAAATACAGAATAACAGAGAAATTATTATAACAGGGAAAAAGATGGAATTATTTCTTAATGAAAATCAAGTATTGGTAACAAAAGATGTTCATATTCTGCAGAATCAGGTAGAAGCATGGAGTGACAAAGCTGTATTTTACATGAAGGAAAAGAAATTAGTAATGACAGAAAATGCAAAAATAGCTCAGAAAAAAAATATTTTTGCAGCAGAAAATATAATATTTTTTGTTGAAGATAATAGGTTGATTATGAAAAATAATGTAACAGGAACTGTTATTCAGGAAAAAGAAAATGAGAAAATGGAGATAAAATAAGTGATTAAGCCGAACAGACTTCTTAAAACATTTTTGGAATTGTCTGAAATAGAAAGTCCTTCTGGTCAGGAAAAAAAGATTGTAGACTGGATAATTGCATATCTGAAGAAACTTGGGATTACTGCTGTTTCTGATTCTTTTGGCAATATTATTGCAAAAATAGAGGGGAATCGCGGACCATATTTCATATTAAATGCTCATATTGATACAGTACAACCCTGTCGTAATATAAAACCATGTATTAAAGACGGAGTTATTACCTCAGGCGGGGATACAGTATTAGGTGCTGATGATAAAGCCGGTGTTGCTGCTATTCTTGAGGTTATTTCTGTTTTGAAAGAAAATGATATTAAACACTGCTCTCTGGAAATAATTTTTACAGTTCAGGAAGAGACTGGAACTATCGGTGCGCAAAAACTTAATTATTCACTTATTGATGCAAAAACAGGAGTAACAGTTGATGGAGAAAAAACAGAAGATATTATTCTGGGTGCTCCATATATAACAAATGTTGATATTCTTATAACCGGTAAATCTGCTCATTCTGGAGTAGAACCAGAAAAAGGAATAAGTGCTATAAAAGTAGCTTGTGACTCAATCGCACGCTTAAGATTAGGGAAAATTGATAAAGAAACTACAGCTAATGTTGGGATAATAAAAGGAGGAGAAATAAGGAACAGCATCCCGGCAAAAGCAGAAATTAGTGCAGAAGTTAGAAGTCATAATATATCCAAAATGAATCGATATGTAAATAAAATGAAAAAGGTTTTTGAGTTATCAGCTAAAAAATATAAAGCACAATACACATTTAACACTACTATCACATGTCATGGATACAGGTTTCAGAAAGGGTCTCTATTAATAAAAAAAGCTGCTAATTCTCTAAGGAATCAGAATTTAAAACCTCATTATATTTTTTCCGGCGGCGGGTCGGATGCAAATGTATTTCATGCGAATAATATTAAGGTTGTTAATATAGGAACAGGTGCAAGGAATATACATACAACAAATGAAGAGATTTCCATTGAAAATTTAAATAAAATACCGCTTGTTTTACTTGATATGGTTAAAATTTAATAAGAGATTAAAATGAGTATTTTTGATACAGATAATATTTTAGAACATCCACGCGCTATTGAAGTAGTTA
>JACRDZ010000102.1 GCA_016212735.1 Candidatus Firestoneibacteriota bacterium
AATAAATTTACCGCGAGGATTAAGATAAAACATCGAGTAAAAAGTCAACACACCGAAAATTTGACTCGGATATACATTAAGACCATCAGCTATTATATCAATAAATTTTGTTGAAATATATCCATAATAATCCTGTATCTCCTGTAATACAGGCATAAGAGGACCTTTACTATCTTTAAATTTCTCTATGACTTCATATACTTTGGTTAAATCCAATTTTTCTTCAACAACATTAGTTTCAGCCATAAAAACCTCCAGAATAACCAAATTCCGTGTCTTTACATTGCAGTACTAATATCCTTTTAAAGGGAAATCTTTTCGTAATGGATACCCTTCAAAATCATCATCCATTAAAATTCTGCGCAAAAACGGATGTCCTGAAAATTTTATTCCAAACATATCATAAGCTTCCCGCTCATGCCAATTAGCTGTCTTCCATATACTTTCAACACTGGCTATTGTCATATCTTTTGAATCTACGGGAGATTTAAGACGCAGATATTTATTAAATTTCATTGAATAAAGCTGGTATACAACATAAAAACGCGGATTTTCCTGGTTGTAATCTACTCCGCATAAATCAGCCAGATAATCAAATAATAATTCAGGTTTATTTTTTAGAAAAAGACATATATCAAAAATTTTATCTTTTTTTACAATAATTGTCAGCTCAGAAAGAGCATAAAAAACATTTAATATCTCATCTGGAAAATTTTCTTTTAAAAGTTTATATGCTGGAATCTGTTCTATCTCTGCAATATTATCTTTTATTTCTTCTGCCATATTTTCTCCAAATCAGTCTATAATTATAGGATTACCTTTGGTGAAAAAACCTTCTTTGCTTATTTTCTCCTTTAGTTTAATAATTCCGTACATCAGAGCTTCGGGACGAGGAGGACAACCTGGAACATATATATCAATCGGAATTATAAGGTCTGCTCCCTGAACAACACTGTAAGTATTAAATACACCTCCGGAAATAGAACATGACCCCATAGCAATAGCATAACGAGGTTCTGGTATTTGTTCATATACTCTTTTCATAGCTCCAGCCATCTTTTTTGTAACAGTACCTGCAACTATAATGGCATCTGCCTGTCTTGGAGTCGACCGGAAAATTATTCCAAATCTGTCAAGGTCATATCGCGATGCTCCGGTAGACATCATTTCAATAGCACAACATGCTAAACCAAAAGTAACAGGCCAGAAGGATCCACATCTTGCCCAATTGAACAATTTATCAAGATTTGTTGTAATAATACTGCCTTCTTTACTTTCTAATCCCATTCCAGAGCTCCTTTTTTCCATGCATAAATATATCCAACAACTAAAATTAAAATAAATAAAGCCATTTCAATAAAACCAGTAAATCCAATCTTATTATATACAACAGCCCATGCAAACATAAATGCTGTTTCTACATCAAACAGAACAAAAAGCATTGCCATTATATAAAAATGTATAGAAATTTTATCACGAGCTTCTCCCTCAGCATTAATTCCGCATTCATATGAAGACAATTTCTCAGGATTCGGACGAGACGGACGGATGAATGATGCAGCTGTCAGAGAAATTATAGGGAAACATAAAGAAACAAGTATAAAAACTCCAACTCCAAGATATGATTCCATGAAATTATTCCTCCATGTAAATTAATCCATAATTGTAAACTATTGCTAATATAGAAGACAAAAAATATATCTACAACAAATTTTTTTGAAATGGTCGTTTTTTTTATATGAATGGCTAATATCAAACTATGACTGGTATATTATATTATAAATTTCACTAAAAAATTTTTATCGTACTTGCTTTTTTATAAATTTAATCTTAAAATTCTAATTATAAGGAATGTGACTATTATCTTTATATTTTATATTTAAATTTAACCAACATATTTTAAGGAGGAGAAAAAAATGCGAATGTTTAAGTTATTGCCTTTGTTTCTATTTTCATTATTGTTGATTTTTAGCTTTAGTTGCGGACCGAAAGATGAAGGAGGAATAATAAATGATAATGTAAAAGAATATGGAAGTATTAAAGGAAAAATAAAAAATGCTAAAACTTTTAATTTGTTGCCAGGTGTAAATGTGAGAATTGCAGATAAATCTACATATACAGATAATAATGGAGAATATTTTATTGATAATATTTATTTAGGTCCAAATCATATTAAAGCAGAAAAACAGGGTTATAAAATGTATGAAAGAGATGTTGAAATACAAAAAGGACAGTCTACCATACATGACATAGATATGGAACCGGATTTTACAGGAGTTTTAGATTCTCCAAAAGGTGTTTTTGCATCACCAGGAAACGGTCAAATAACAATCACATGGAACTATATGCCGGATGCTGATAAATATATTATATATATGAGCACATACCATGGAGTATCTAAATCAAACAATATTGATAAAAGAAGTACTGACTCAAATACGTTTACCTGGACGGGATTATCTAATGGAACACCATATTATTTTGTTGTAACAGCAGTTAATAGTTTTGGAGAAAGCCCTGAATCAATAGAAGTAAAAGCAATGCCTGATGCTTCAGGAAATATTCCTCCAGCACCAAAAGGCGTTGTAGCATCACCAGGGAACAAAGAAGTTCTACTGACATGGCCAGCATTAAAAGATGTTATAAAATATTATATATATATGGATACCAAGCCTGGAGTATCAAGAACAAATAAAAAAGATATGAAAGAACCTTCTGCATCACCATTTAGCTGGAAAGATTTGAATAATGGTTCAACATATTATTTTGTAATAACGGCTGTGAATGGTTACGGTGAAAGCGCTGAATCAGAAGAAGTAAATGCAACTCCTGCAGAATCAGGCGCAGCTCCATATTCACCAACTGATGTAATTGCATTTTCAGGGAATAATGAGATAAATGTAAGCTGGAAAAATGTACCTGAAGCTGCAAATTATAATGTTTATATGGATACTACAGGGGGAATTACAAAAAATAAATATGCGGACAAAAGAACATTTACTGCAGAACAAGTTGGAATAGGGCAGGATTTATCATCTTATATATGGAAAAGCTTAATCAATAATAAGGACTATTTCTTTATTTTAACTGCTATGAATAGTTACGGAGAGAGCGATGAATCAATAGAAGTAGATGCAACTCCTTCTGAAACAGGTTCAGCACCAGAAGCACCAACAGGTATTAATTGTTTCCCGGGATTCGAAAAAATAAATGTCAGATGGGACATTGTAAAAGGTGCAAGTAGTTATAATCTATATATGGATACAAGTCAAAATATTGCAAAAACGAATTTCCTGGATAAGAAAAATGTCACAACTACATCTTATTCATGGACAGGATTAATTAATGATACAACGTATTACTTTATGGTAACTGCAGAGAACAGTTATGGAGAAAGTATTGAATCTCTCAAAGTCCATGCAGCTCCCAATGATTCAACAAACATACCTTCTGCTCCAAAAGGAGTAATTCCAATTCCTCAAGATTCTAAAATAAACTTATCATGGAGCAATGTCTCTGGTGCTGATGAATACAAAATATATATGGACATAAAAACAGGAGTATCAAAAACAAGTTATAAAACTTCTAAAACTGTATCATCAACTTCATTTATATGGACTGGACTTACTAATAATACTCCATATTATTTTGTAATAACCGCTTTAAATGATTCAGGAGAAAGTGATGAATCTGAAGAAGTAAAAGCTACACCAGGAGTAAATACAGGCAACAAACCACCTGTCCTATCATCTAATTATGCTATACCAATGAGTGGTACTACTTTGGATTATTTTACTTTTTATGTGAATTATAAAGATACTGATGGAGATTACCCTTCCGCAAAAAATATTTATATTAATGGTACTCCATATTCAATGGAATTTAATAATGGGACTTTCTCTTCTGGAACTTATTTCTATAAAATAAAATTGAATGCTGGCTTATATAATTATTATTTTGAATTTTCAGACGGCAAAAGTGGAATAGTAAGATTCCCACAAACTGGCACTTTTGAAGGACCTACAGTAAATAATGCGCAGATAAATGTATCCGGCAAAATACTTTATAATACACAACCGCTTCAGAGTGTAAAAATGTGTATGTGCCATCAGATGGAAAACGGTTCTGCTGACATTTCTGAAGGTGAGACAGATAGTAATGGAGTTTATAATTTTACATTTGATTATAATCCTCTAGTTACTAATTATGGAATTTCAAATTCTGATAGAAAACAATATTATAATAACAGTTTTGTTGAATGGCAATACAATTTCTCTAAAATTGAACAGAAGCAAGTAACAATACCTGATTTCAATATATATTTCACAGAGATATTTTCACCTTATGACGGAGCAGAATTCTATGCAAACAATATCAGTGATAATAATCCTATTATTTTCCAGTGGACTAATGGAACCAGAAATGAGATTAAATCATATAATATTGAATTATCAAGGGTAAAAGATGACAACAACTGGGAATGGGTCTTTGGTTCAGAATGGACCAATTCAACACAATATTCATTTAATGGTATTATAAATGATAAATCAAAAATCACTCCTGGTACTTATAAATGGAGATACTGGTGTCACTTTGGAGATAATAATAACTGGAATGATAACTGGAATGCAAATACAGGAGAAAAAACAATAATAATTAAATAAGTATCAATGCTATAGTAAATTAAATTTTAACTCAGGCGATTTTGCAGTAAACATCTTTTTATTAATTTATATAACGCAAAATCGCCTGAACTATTTTTAAATATTTATATGAAGCTAAACTATTACTTGCATGTATATATATTTACAAGTAAAATATGTAATAATCAAACTATGGAGGATTTAGAATGCTTAAATGCAGCTATATTTATACGATTTTATTGTTTACACTAATATTTTTTTATGTAACACCTTCATTTTCAGAAGAACCATTAATGCTTTTTAATGCAGATGAAACCGGATTCAGCAATATATATACTGTCAAATTAAACGGAACAGATCTTAAAAAAATCACAAATACTAAGGATTATGATTTCTGGCCAAGATGGTCAAAAAAAGCAGGTAAAATATTATTCTGTTCAATGTCTTATACACAGAATGGTTATGGTAATAGCAAAATATTGATAATGGATGCTAAAGGAAACAATCGTCAAAAATTAACTGCTGGAGAATATGATGATTATTTTCCTAATTGGTCCCCTGACGGTAAAAAAATAGTCTTCCAATCTTATCGTGATGGAAATGGTGAAATTTATATTATGGATTCTAATGGTAAAAACGTTAAAAGACTCACTAAAGATAATTATGATGATTCGTTTCCGTCTTTTACTCCAGATGGCAAAAAAATTCTATTTCAATCCCGCCAGTCAAAAAAAATAAAACTAATGTTTATAAATACGGATGGTACAGATATACAGCCTGTATTGAAAGAAGAAGATATAGAGAGTTTTAATTCTGTTCCCAATTTACCTCCCAGTTCCAGAAGACCTGCAAGAATAGAAGGAGGTAACAATGAATTTTCACCTGATATGTCACATGATGGTAAAAAAATATATTTTGTTATTGATAATTTTAATATGTCGCCCCAGATATATGAATATGATATAATAAAAAAAACCACAAAACAGATATCTTCGCAAGTGGAAAATGGCAATATATTTATGTATGAATATGTATCTGTTTCACCTGATAATAAAATTCTTCTTTTAACATGCATGTCTGATCAGGAATCTTTAAAAAAACGTATACCATATATATTAAATTTAGAAGATAAAACCAGAAAAAAAGTAATAGATGTTGATTTTAATATCTGGTTCCCAACCTGGATGGAATAAGAAAAGAAATGTCTAACCATATTTTAAAATTATTTCTATTTTTACTATTTTTTTTATATGGATGCAATAAGACTGGAATCATACACAAACCAGCTATTTTACAAAATAAAATCTCTTCTTATGCCTGGGATATGTTTCATCATGACATATCTCATACAGGATTTACATCCAGTAGATTATCATTACCATTGGAACTGAAGTTATGTTTTAATCCTTCATTTAAAACAATTAACAGGGTTTCCTCTCCAGTAATTTCGCAAAACGGAATAATATATTTCGGTTCACGTGATCATAATTTTTATGCTATGGACATAAATGGCAAAATAATATGGAAATATAAAACTTCATCATGGATAGACGCTTCTCCTTCATTATATGAAAATAAAGTATTTTTTGCTTGCCTTGATGGGACGTTATACTGTTTAAATGCACAAAACGGCAGACTATTATGGGAGTATAAAACTAATGGAAAAATACAATGGTCTTCACCTGTAATAGACCCATCATCTTTATTGCTTTATATATGTTCTGAAAATGGATGGATTTACTGTATTAAAATCACAGAAGGCAACCTTATCTGGAAATTCAAAGCACGAGGGCCAATATACGGGACACCTGTTATATCTCAACATAATATTAATATTGGTGATAATAATCATTTTTTTTATGCTATAGACAAAAACACTGGCAGAAAAACCTGGGAATATAAAACAGATGGTCCTGTTTTTTCTTCTCCAGCATTAACAGAAGGTAAAATTATTTTTTCAGTGTCTGATGGTTGTATATATGCTTTATTAGAAACTAATGGAACTTTTTTATGGAAGTTTAAAACACAGGCTTCAAAGTTCTGGTCTTCTCCTGCTTGTGAAAATGGAAGAATATATATCGGTTCTAATGATACTTTTTTCTATTGTATTGACAGTAATTCAGGGAAACTTATCTGGAAATTCAAAACAGATTATATTATTGATACATCACCTGCACTTACAAAAACAATTGCTGCTTTTGCTTCTATGGACGGGAATATATATATATTAGATAAGAATAACGGAAAACTTATCTGGAAATATAAAACAGAAGAAAGAGCTTTCTCTTCACCTGCAATTATTGATAATTATTTAGTTATTGGTTCCGGATACAACGGATATTTATGGATATTTAAAAGTCAGGGGAAAGAGTAATAACCGATTATTCTAAATTTAATGTACTTGAATTTTATTTATTGCGAAGTAAAATTATATCTCCAGATATTATAGTTCTTATATTACCATTATCTTCAATAAGAATGAGATTCCCATTTTCATCAATATCTTTACATTTACCAATAATAATTTCATTAGGAATAATTACTTTTATTCTTTTATTTAAAATAAAACATAATTTCAGCGCTTCATCTAAAAAATAAGAAAATCCAGTATTTTCTAATTTTTCTATATTTTTCTCTAATTGTGATAATATATTTTTCAATAATAATGTACGGTCAATTTTTCTTTTTAAGATATTTTTTAAACTTAAACTTGTTTTTAATATTGGCAAAGGTAATTTGTTATTTACATTAATACCAATACCAATAATTAAAAAATTTATCTTGTCTATTTCCGCATTCATCTCAGTAAGTATTCCGCTAACTTTTTTCTGTTTAAAATAAATATCATTGGGCCATTTTATAGAAACGTCTAGTTCAAAAGAGCTCTTAATAGCTTGAGCAACAGATATTGCTGCAACCAAAGTTATTCTTGATGCCTGGTCAGGAGAAAAATTTGGTTTCAAAATAATTGAAAACCATAATCCTCCTTTTGGAGAAATCCATATACGCGAATACCTGCCTTTACCTTTATTTTGTGTTTCAGCAATTATTAATGTACCATGAGGAGCACCGTTTTTTGCAAGATCCTGAGCAATATTATTTGTAGAATCTACAACTTTAAAATGATAAACTTTTTTCCCTAAATATTTTGTATTTTGATTCTCTTCAATTTCATGAGGAATAATCAAATCAGGAATTGATATTAGTCTATATCCTAATTTAGTACAACTTTCAATTATATATCCTTCATCACGCAGATTTTTTATATATTTCCATATAGATGTACGTGTTAATTTTAGTTCTTTACTTAAATTCTGACCAGATATATATTGCTTATAATTTTTTAATAGAGTTTTCAGAATATATTTTCTATATTTTTGATTTAATGTTAAGAGATAAGGTTTCTTTTTTTGATGCATCACTAATATCCCCAATAAAGATTTAGGTAACAGGAAATAATTAATAATAAGATTTATAAACCGACCCAACTTATAAATTTTAGTATTAATTTACAAAAAAATCAAATTCACTATCTAAGGGCTTGCTAAAAAATAAAAAGTATTAAACATAAATTTGATTTTTAATAATTATGGTATATAATAAAAAAAACTCATTTAATAAGGAGGATTATATGGCTGATACCGAAAAAGAGGTTTTAGAAAAATATGGTAAAGTTTATAATGTTGACCAGGTTATATTTAAAGAGGGGGATATAGGGGAAGAGATGTATATTATCCAGGAAGGTGAAGTAAAGATTACAAAAACTGTTAAAGGGACAGAAAGAGTTTTGTCGTATCTAAAAACTGGTGAATTTTTTGGTGAAATGGCTGTAATTGACAAAGAACCCAGATCCGCCAATGTTGTTGCTTCACAGGATAACACTAAAGTTATAATTATTCATAAAGATGTATTTGAATCTCAGATTCAGAAAAATCCTAAGATTGCAATGCGTATATTAAAGAAAATGAGCATGCGTCTTAGGGAAGCTAATAAGCAGATAGAGACTCTGATGATAAAAGATAATACTACACGAGTAGTAACTACATTGATAAATCTTATTGCAAAAAATGCTGAATTTGTGGATGGATTACATGTCCTTGATTTTGATTTCGCAATTGAATCAATTGAAGACACTACCGGTGTTTCCAAAGATAGAGCGATTGAAGTAATAGAAAAACTGCAAAAAGCGCGACTTGCAAAAATTGAAGATTCGAAATTGTTTATAAATAATAAAGATGATCTAGAAAAATTCCTAAGCTATCTTGAAATGAAAGAAAGATTTGGGAATATGTAATAAATTAAACAAATTTTGTATTCTTAAATCTTATATCAACGGGTAATATTTCAATTTCTTTGGGTGCAGCATTTGCATCAAGTTTTTCAGTTACAAATTTTTTGATTTCGAGTTTTAATTCAGGAGAAGCTACATACCCTTCTCTTAATGATATAAAAGCTTTTACAACTTCCATTCTAACCGGATCCGGGATACCGATAACTCCTGCTAATGTATGTCTGTCAATTGCTTCATAAGCAAGATTTAATTTTCCTCCAGGTAAAAAATCCAGTTCTTTGTGAATATCTTCCCATTTGAAATTTTCTTTCATCAGATTGTAATTATGCAGGTTTGGTTTATTATCAATTTTAAGTTTATGTAAAAGATAAAGTTGTTTACTTATAAATATTTCCAAATCCTCTTCAAGTGAACGAAACCTTTTAGATAATTTTTTGATATCCTTTTCAAATTCAGCAAGCCTCTTGATGTCATTAAATATCTTCATTATCATACTTCCTCACTGAATACGCCGGAGTTCTATAAAAAACTGATTCATAATCAATTATTTCACCTTCCGCTGTTGTCAGCCATGGAACATCTTCATGAGAATATTCACTTATTTGTTTCGCATTCATATCTGAAAGCCTGCTTAATACTTCATCTATAATCTCTTTTTCATTAGCTTTTAATATTGATAAATCCGGTTCTCTCAAAGGAAGATATTTTTTTTGTGCCAGCTTAAAATATTGATTCGTTATTTTAGTTAAATCCTTTCCTTCCATTTCTTCAATTATTTTAATCAATTCTTTTGGAGTTGGGCCAAAATGGTTTTTAATATACGTCGCCCCTATTAACTGCTCCTCATATTTTTCGTAAAAATTAAAATCAATAAAATAAAGGAGTTTATTGATAACTGATTCGCCAATATTAGGCTTAGAACCTACTTTGTTTAAAATATAAAGTAGTAC
>JACRDZ010000101.1 GCA_016212735.1 Candidatus Firestoneibacteriota bacterium
AAAAAAAATTCTCTTCGAAAGATGAAATATTAAATAACTTATTTCCAAATGAATATAAAAGATTATCTATAAATTTTGATCAAAACCCTCAAAATCTAGGCACATTATTAGCATCCGAAGCTTTAGAGCATATCAAAATTTAATACTTTAATATACATCATTTCAAACTACATGTGTAGGTTTTACAGAGATTTCTCAAGAAAGAAATTAACCACAGAGAACTAGAGAGTATTTTCTATTATATTTTTATTTATTACTCTCTTACGCTAGTTCTCAAAAAAAAACAAGAAAGATCATGAAATACAAAGCTTTTATAAGTAAAAATTAATTTGAGGGCACAGAGTTTTAAAATTATAAATATATCTCCGTGCACCCAAAGGGTACCCGGTGGTTCATTTTTTCGATTTTGGGGAATTTCTGATGTTCCCTTATTTATTCATTTTATTACCATAAATGATTATAATCCTAAGTTTAAGGATTTATCTCCCAACCATTTAAAAGCAGGGATAATAACTTAGGTTTTAAAATTAATGAGACCTTGTCAATCTTGTTTAGCACATTTATAACCGTTTTTGTTCCGCTCCTAATTCGTGAAGGATTTTATTTACTGATTTAAATTTTTCATTAACAAGATGAGTAGAAATATCAATTTTCTCTGATTCCTTAAACTATCCCTTCGGTTGCGTAAAATATCCAAATCGTCTTTAAGGCGGGATATTTTTTCTTTTATTCTGCGACGATCAATCTCCAATTTTTGTTCACCTGGTACGCGAGTTCCAATCCCTGCTCCCAAACGAGAAAGATTAAGTCTTCTTTTTCTTAAAATCTATCACGTTTTAGTTTCTGCTTCACAGACATTTCCTCTTTTGTGAATCAAAAATAATCCATGGATTTTTAATATCTTATCTGCATGTCCAAATATAAAAAGTATATCATCTCCGGATAATTTCATGGTTCCGTCAGGATTGGACAACATTTCTATCCCTCTGTATATCGCAAGCAAAGTTACTCCATATTCTTTTCTTAAATCAATTTCTGCTAATGATTTACCTATAATGGGGGAATCTTCATTAATGTGTATCATGGAAATTTCCGTATCAGGAATATGAAGTTTCAAATGAGAAAAACTTGAAGTGTCACCTGTAAGAGTCCGAAGCATCTCATATCCATCTTTCCTTACTTCATGCACAAAATTTTCGATTTTATCTCTTGGAATAAGATATATGGACAAAACACGTGTAAATATTTCTATAGAAGTCTCATATTCTTCAGGAATAACTTCATCAGCACCAAGTTCAGTCAAAGGTTTCATTTCTTTTATATATCGTGTTCTTGCAATAATATCAATTTTAGGATTAAGTCTGCGGGCAAGTTCAGTAACTCTTCGTGTAGCTGCAGGGTCTGATATTGCTATAACAATAATTTTTGCATTTTTAATCCCTGCGCATTCCAGTACAGCTTCATGAGATGAGTCTCCATAAAATATTTTTTCACCTTTTTCTTTTTCTTTCTTAACTAAATCAGAATTCATCTCAATGATTACATATTGAATACCAGCCAGTTTTGCTGCTTGAGCAAGATTTTTACCATTTAGCCCAAATCCGATTATTATAAGATGATTCTTTAATTCTGCATGCTTTTTTTTATCCTCAGGATGTATTCCTAAAATTATTTTATCAGGTAACGGGAGATATAGTAGAAGTTCTGAAATACGCGGTGAAAAAGCAATAATAAACGGAGTCGCTGCCATAGTTAAAACAAAAACAGAAAGAAATATCTGATATAAATTTTCATTAATGAGACCATTTTTAACTCCTGTTTCCGCAAGAACGAAGGAAAATTCACCAACCTGGCTTAAAGCAAAACCAACCTGAGCTCCTGTGCGGAATGAAAATCCGAGTATAGTTGATACTAATCCGGAAATTATCGTTTTTAATATAAGAACACTTACAGTAATTATCAATACAGCAAAAATATTTTTAAAGAGAAGATTTACATTAAGAAGCATTCCAATGGATATAAAAAAGAAACTTGTAAATACATCGCGAAAAGGCAATATATTCCCAAGCGCTGCATGGCTGTAGTCAGATTCTGAAATAATCAATCCTGCTAAAAATGCTCCAAGCGCCAGAGAAAGACCTGCTGTTGATGTTAACCATGCAATAGTAAAACAAATTACTACAAGACTCAATAGAAACATTTCTCTGTTTTTAGTTTGAGTAATTTGATATAGTAAATATGGGACAATCCATCTTGCACTGACAAATACAAACATAATAACAGCAATTACTTTAATCAAGAGAGTAAGGAGAGTTTCCCCAATATTTCCTGCTGTTCCAGCAAGAAGAGGTGTAAATAATATCATAGGAACAATTGCAATATCCTGAAAAATTAAAATAGCAAGGGAGGTTTGTCCATGCAGGGTATCTACTTCAGCTCTTTGCTGAAAAACCTTTAGAACAATTGCTGTACTGCTTAATGATATTAAAAATCCTATAAAAATCGATTCTTCTATAGTTTTTCCAATCTCCCATGCGATAAAAGATGTTACTAAAATAGTAAAAATTACCTGAAGTGTACCACCCAGAAATACTGATTTTTTTATTTTCATTAGACTTTTAAGCGAGAACTCAATGCCTATAGTAAAAAGCAGAAGAACAACTCCTACTTCAGCAAGAATTTCTACATCGTTTATTCTGCTTATAAAACCAAAACCATGCGGTCCAGCTAATGTCCCTGTCAGAAGAAAACCAACAATTGCAGGAATATTAAGCTTATGGCAAATATATATAACAGCTATTGATAAACCAAATATTATTACTATATCATTTAATAGAGGTATTCCCATATTGATAATAATATTTATATACAAACGTTATGTCAATTAAAATAAAAATTGATAAT
>JACRDZ010000103.1 GCA_016212735.1 Candidatus Firestoneibacteriota bacterium
AGAGCTGCTGGGCTTAAGGTAAGTATTTCCATATCTCCTGAAGATAAAAAGAACAAGAAGAAAGAGATTATTGCTGAATTGCAGAGAGTTTCATCTAAACTTGGGACTAAATACCTTACAGGTAAAAATTTTATTAATAATAGTAAAATGCATGTTGTAACAATCGCGACAGCTTTTGGCTCCTGGAATAAAGCACTGAAAGCTGCTGGGCTTAAAACAGTTAGGAAACATAGACCTAAATCCCCCAAAGTATTAAACAATAAAAAGAAAGAGATTATTGCTGAATTGCAAAGAGTTTCATCTAAACTTGGGACTAAATACCTTACAAGTAAAAATTTTAATTATTATAGTAAAATGAGTATTAAAAAAACAGCAAAAGCTTTTGGCTCATGGAATAAAGCACGGAAAGCCGCAGGTATATATAAAAAATAAAAGGTAATAAAATGAATAAGCTGTCAGTCCCGGACTATTTAGGCCATCGTAAAAGAATAAAAGAAAAATATATTGCAGGTGGATTAAATAGCTGGCTGGATTATGAAGTTCTTGAATTTGCTCTTAGTTTTGCTATTCCAAGAAAAGATACAAAACCGATTGCAAAAGAATTGTTATCAACTTTTAAGACTTTGAACGGTGTTTTAGATGCCAGAAGAGAAGATTTAATAAAAATAGAAGGTATTTCTGAACATACTGTTTTATTTCTGAAGTTCTTGAAAGATATTGCAATACGCTATATGGAGATGGGATTATATAACAAAAATCTTCTTTCTTCTCCAGATGCTGTTTATGACTATTTAAAAGCTTCCTTAAAAGGAGTATGTGATGAAGAATTCAGAGCAGTTTTCTTAAATAACAGAAATGGTTTGTTGGCAGTTGAAACAATACATAAAGGAACTGTTAATAAATCTGTGGTTTATCCGAGAACTGTTGTTGAACGTGCATTATACAATCATGCTGCAAGTGTTATTATTGCTCATAATCATCCTGGGGAATCTCTATTGCCGTCACAGGATGATTGCAGAACAACCAAATTAATAAGTATTGCTTTAAAAACAGTAGATATAGTTTTGCTGGATCATGTTATAATTGGAGGAAATAATTATTTCAGTTTTAAGGAAAATGGGATTGAATTATAATGACTAATGCCTAATTTCTAAATGTCAAATAAAAGATAGCAGTAAAAGTTCGTTGTAATGTTAAACACTAGCTTTCTTCAAACTCATGAGGTTATATTATGGATACAGAAAATATAGATATAATAAAAGATAACAATGAAATAAAAGAAGAAAATAAATCCGGAGCATGGGAACCTAAGATTTACGGGTTTCTATGCAACTGGTGCAGTTATGAAGGAGCGGATCTTGCTGGAAGCAGCAGGCGTATTTATCCTTCAAATATTAGAATTATCAGAGTCCCATGTTCAGGCAGGATAGATCCTTTATTTATTCTTAAAAGTTTTGAGCATGGAGCTGATGGAGTTCTGGTTTCTGGATGTCATCCAGGAGACTGTCATTATAGTGAAGGGAATTATTTTGCCCGCAGAAAATTTGTTCTAATAAAAAAACTGCTCGAATTCGTGGGAATAGAACCAGAACGTTTTCAAGCACGCTGGATATCAGCTTCAGAAGCAGTTAAATTTGTTGAAACGATTAAAGAAATGACAGAAAAAATACGTAAGCTTGGACCAAATCAAAAACTTTTAAAAAAAATGATAATTGAATAATTTTCGGAGTAAAATATGGATATTAATAAAATATTACAGGATAAAGCTTATAAGCTTTTTGAAGAAAATAAAATAACCTGTTTTATAGGTTATGAACAGGGATCTCTATCATATAAAACTAGACCTTGTTTTATAACAAGGAAAGAAGAAGTTAATCGTTTGGTATTCAATTCTTTCTGTATTAATAATCTTTCTATTTATCTAGAGCAATATAAAGATAAAAAAATTGGAATATTAGCAACTCCATGTACACTTCGTTCTATTATTGCATTAAAACAGGGTAATCAGGTTATACTGGAAAATATCTACATACTGGGAGTAAATTGTCCCGGAATGATAGACCCGGAAAAAATTAATGATTTACATTTCTGGGAAATAAAATCAATTGAAGAAAATAATGATAAAGTGATTATAAATACTGGAGAAGGTAAACATGAAATTATCAAATCTTCTGTTTTTTATGATAAATGTCAAAATTGCAATCATAAATTACCTTGTTTCTATAATGAACTCTTAGGAGAAGAGCAGGTTAATAAAGAATCCTGTATTGATGAATATGCTTCTGTCAGGGAATTGGAAAAACTTCCTATTGATGAACGATGGGAATACTGGGAAAAAGAATTTCAGAAATGTATTCGTTGTTATGCATGCAGAAATGTTTGTCCTGTTTGTTATTGCAAAGAATGTGTTGTTGATAAAACAATACCTCAATGGATAAGTAAAATCAATCAGTCATCTATAAATGAGTACTATAATCTTATGAGAGTGCTGCATGTTATGGGA
>JACRDZ010000100.1 GCA_016212735.1 Candidatus Firestoneibacteriota bacterium
TATTACTGACACCTATTACTTTCTATCAAATAATGCTTGTCAAATACTATTTTTTTGTTTTTTAAATTAAGCCTGATAAATCAGGCAACTACAAAAATTTCGGGTTTTGAATTTAAAACAAAATAAATCTCTAGTTAATCTGTGTCTAAATTATATTTTTTCTTTTGTTTTCAATTTCCTATGCTTTAAATTCAGGATAACACAATATTTAAAAATATCTACCAATATTTTTGTCGCACACCCACCTAGAGCCAAACCATTGAGCCTTATTCTACCAGATTTTTTTTATATAAACTACAGGGATATCTAAAGATGAATCTTTTATATATTCAATAATGTCACCTTCGATTTTTATATTATCATTTACTTTATGAATTTCAGGAATAAATTTACTGGCATCCAAGAGAGCAATCCATTTCAAATTTCCAGTAAAAATAGATAATTTAACTTTATTTTCTTGCATATCAATTTCTTTTATAATACCCTGCCATTGAACTTTTTTAGAAAGATATTTTTTAGGATCAGAATATACTTTTTGGAGCGTAATATCTTCGATTATTTTTCTAAAATATTTTATAGATGTTTCAATATTAGGTGCCTTTGGATGATCTGGAAATTTTGATAGCCATTGTTCAAATGATCTAACAATTTTTTCGTATTGACTTTCCTTTGAGCTATCCTGTGTAACCTTTAGATAATAATAATCTTTTTCATATCCTCTAATTTTCTCATATTCTTTTTGTGCTTCAATAGCATCCTTTACTCCTAATTTTTCCAGAGAATACGCTGTTTCCATCCATAATTCAGATTCGTTGTTATTTGTAATAATTTTATTTAGTTCAGGTATAACAGAAACATCTTTTGTATCTCCCAACTGCTGTATAATAGATTTTTTTTCTTCTTTTAAAATATGAGGATTATTTAATTGTTTAACTAATTTATTGCTCAAATCTCTGGATGCTTTAACACTTATAGTTTTAGATGCACATCCCATGAAACTTAATAAATATAATATTATAACAAAATTAATAATTTCCTGGTAATATTTTTTTATCAGGTTTTTTTTCATGATGTATTCCTTAGAATATGAAAGGATAGATAATAACTCAATCAGTCCAAGTTGAGTAATAAGGGCTTGCCCTTAGCTGAATGCTGACATCTGATAGCCGAACGCTTATTTATTCTAATACCAATTTACCGCTTATTATAATATCAACTATAACAGGATCAAACTGAGATCCTGCTTCATCAGTTAATACTTTTAATACTCTTTCCATTGGCAAAGCTTCTCTATAAGGTCTTTTACGCAGCATAGCATCAACAGCATCTGCAACTGCAACTATTCTTGCTTCTATAGGTATTTCCTCACCTTTTAATCCTCTCGGATATCCATTACCATCAAATCTTTCATGATGATATAGAATAATCGGAACAACATCTTCCAGGAATGGGACTGGCTGAACAATTCTTGCTCCGATGTCAGGATGTTTTTTTATAATTACAAATTCTTCAGATGAAAGAGGCCCTTTTTTCTTAAGAATTATTTCCTCAATACCAATTTTACCTATATCATGAATAATAGGAGACTGTTTCAATTTTCTTTTTAAAGTGTCTGATAATCCTAACACTTCTGCAATTAAAAAGGATAATTTTGCAACGTGTTCCGAATGACTGTATGTATAGTGATCTTTTGCATCAATAGTACGTATTAGAGCTTTAACCGTACCTTCATAAAACAATAATAGCTTTTCTCTAGCACCTGCTATTTCATCTTCTAAATTTTTATTTATATCTTTTAATCCCTCTTTTTCCATTTTTTCCATTTCTTTATCATTTTTCTTGCGAAGACCTCTTTCAACAACATTTAAGAGGTCATCTTTATCAAATGGTTTCATCAGATAATCAAAAGCTCCCAGTCGCAACGCATTTCTTGCGGAGTCAATAGTTGCATGTGCTGTCAGCAAAACAACTTCTGTTTCAGGATGTTTCCCTTTTATTTCTCTTAAGACTGTAATCCCATCCATATCTGGCATTCTCAGATCAAGCACTACCAGATCAGCCGGATTCTGATTCATAAGATTTAATCCATCCACTCCGCCATCTGCAATAAAAACATTATATTTCTCTTTTAATACCATTTTAATAGAATAACGTGGCATTAATTCATCATCTATTATAAGTATATTTGCTTTGTTATTCATAATCTTCTCCTATTTATATCATATCAACAGATTTTGCTGCTTCAATAATTTCATCAGCAATTGGTAATTTAATTATAAAATAATTTATTCCATTTTCGCATTTTAAACCTAAAGTACCATTATGTTCTTCAATAATTTTATGGCTTATAGGTATATTCAGTTCAGCTCCAAGATTGTCAATATTCAAAAGAGGGTCACGAAGATTCAATCTCTCCCTATTTGTAAATTCACTTCCATTATATTGTATAGAAATCTCTGCTCTGGGTGCGCCTTCTATCATTACTGTATCAGTGCCAATTTTAATATCAGTACCTTCAGGCGTTCTATCAACAGCGCTTAAAATCAGAAAAGAAATAGCTTTTGAAAATACTTTCTTATCAATATTAACAAATATACTTTTATCTGAATTTTGTTTAATAAATTTATACGTTTGCGGAATTTCTTTTAATATGGACCCTGTTATTTCATCAATAATAATATTTATATCTTCATGCTTTAATGTATATTCCTGCTTGTTTGAAAAAATAATAAGTTTTGAAATAAGATTGTCAAGTTTCTGAATAGATTGAAAAACTGCTACAGTATAGAAATTAATTAATTCTTCTTCTTTACATTTATCATTTAAAAGCTGTGTATAAGTGCATATTGATGTCATTGGATTTCTGACTTCATGAGCAATCTGTGCAACAAGGTTGTTTATAGCTTCAAGTTTTTCTGTTTTCCTTTTTTGCTCTTCGAGTTTTTTTGAATCAGAAAGATCATTAAAAACAATTCCTGCGCCAACAGGTATTTGATTTTCATCAATTAATCTGTAGCTGTTTATTCCCAGCGGAACATTCTGTGACTTTAAATCTACTTCATATCTTTTATATGATGTTCCTGTTACCATTGTCTCATAAAGTATATCCCCTAAAGGAGAAGGCAGACTTCTCAAATCACGGCCTATTATTTCATCTGTATTTAAATTCAGAATCACACTTGCCTGCTGATTAAAAATAGTAATTTTTTCATCCTTACCTATAGTAATTACACCACTATTCATGCTTGAAAGAATATTTTTCGCAAATTCCTTCTGATACCATATCTCATGATATAAATCTATATCTTTAACAGATGCAGCAAGATAATTACAAAGCCCGTAAATTATTTCAAGTTCTTCCTTATGAAATGGTTCTTCTGTAATCTTACTGTCTATATTGAATATGCCAATTAATTTTCCTTTGTATATCATAGGAAAAGAAAATACACACTGCAGAAGGTCCATGTCCGACTTTATATCTATAGAAACTGTATCCATTGGATTAAGAGGTTTATTCTTTATTCTCCCTGTCTGACTGAGCCATACCACAAGCGCATTATCATCCTTTAATCTGATGTTATCCGCAATGTATGGATCAAGCCCCCAATGTGCTTTAATTTTAAATCCTTCATTATCTCTCAGCATAACAGACATTTTACTAACGCGAGTAATCTCCATTACAGCATCCATAAAATGGATAAATAATTCTCTTGTATCAAAATTTGCTGTAAGAATTTTTGCAAAATTGACCAACGCTTTTTTATGTAAAAATTGACTGGTCTCCCTTCCTTCAGAATCTCCATGCCAATAAATTGAATTCCCATTATTAAATCCCATTTCATGATTTATCCCTGGATGTGAAAATAAATTTGGAACATTATCTTTTGAATGCTTAAGAAGGCTAACTATATTTTTATACCTCTGCTTTTCCAGAGCATGCTCCACAACAATTGGAAGGTCTATTCTTATTGACTGTATTTCAACATAACCATAAACACTTGGAGGCATATTTTCAAGCGTAAATTTATCTATTTTATCAGGTTTAATAAGTATAACAACATCTTTTTCTGCCGAATTTAATATTTCATCTATATGAGACAATCTATGTGTGTTTATATCTATAATAATTAAA
>JACRDZ010000104.1 GCA_016212735.1 Candidatus Firestoneibacteriota bacterium
ATGATTTGTCAATACTATTTTAGTCAATTTGATAATGAAATATTTTTTAGTATTTTTATGTCTTTCCCTTTTGTAATTATTGGTACTAAATTATATAATAATTTTAATAGTATTACGGATGAAGAATTTCAGGATGAAAATATTAATTCAAAACCGAACTACTGGATACAGAATATGATTGAGTATAATAAAGCAAGGTTTTGGCTGCAAAAAAATAAAGAGCAATATCAAACATTTATTGATTCAGCATCTGATCTTATATATCTTAAAGATGGAAAATTCCGATATCTTATTATTAATAAAACCTGTAAAGAGTATCTAAATAAAACCGAAGATGAGATAATAGGGAAAACAGATTTTGATTTACTTACAAAAGAAGTTGCTGAAGTCTGCAGAGAATCTGACAATAAAGCTTTAAAATCAGAAAATATTATTATTGAAGAAAAGCTTATAGATAATAAAATCTATGAAATTAGAAAATTCCGCGTCAGGTTAGATGTAAATCAATATGGTGTCGGTGGATATATTAGAGACCTGACTGAATATAAAAAGTGTGAATATATTATTAAGGAACAGAATAAATTTCTTAATAGAATGTTAGAATCAATACCTTATCCTTTCTATGTATTAGATGCGAACAATTATATGATTAAAATATCAAATACAGCTGCGGGGAATAATAAACAGGAAAATATTCCATGTTATGCTCTAACTCATAGAAGAACCAGCCCCTGTGAAACTGATAATCTGGTCTGCACGCTTAAAGAAGTAAAGAAAACAAAAAAGCCAGTAAAGGTTGAACATATTCATTATAACAAAAGCGGTATTGCCAGATATTTTGAAGTATACGGCTTCCCAATATTTGATGATAAAGGGAATGTAGTACAGATGATAGAATATTGTGTTGATATATCAGATCGTAAAAAAGTTGAAAATGAATTAAAAAACAGTATAAACAGCTTTGAATCAATTGTGACAAAAAATGCTGATGGTATTATAATTATTAATACAGAGAATATAATTCTGTATATTAATTCAACTGCTGAAAAATTCATTGGGAATAAAAATGGAAATCTTGTTGGAACAAAGTTAGATTATTCTTGTTATTCGGATAAATTTATAGAAATAGATATTACTCGCAATAATGGATTAAAAGGCACAGGAGAGATAAGTTTAATTGAAACAACATGGAATAGGCAAAAAACTTATCTTGTAACAATAAGAGATATTACTGAACGTAAACAATGGGAAATATCTCTTAAAGAAAGTTATGATAAATTAGAGAAAACTCTGGAAGGAACAGTAGGCGCTCTGGCTCTGGAAGCTGAAAAAAGAGATCCTTATACTGCAGGGCATCAGCGACGTGTAACCGAGCTTGCATGCGCTATTGCAAGAGAAATGGGGATGCAAGAGGAACAGGTAAAAGGGATTCAAATATCAGGGATTCTGCATGATGTTGGGAAAATATCTGTTCCATCAGAAATTTTAAGTAAACCAGGCCGTTTAAATGAATTAGAATATAATATGATCAAAATTCATCCTCAGGTTGGATATGATATTTTAAAAATGATTGAATTTCTCTGGCCAATTGCACAAATAGTACTTCAGCATCAGGAAAGAATAAATGGGTCTGGATATCCTCAAGGTCTTTCAGGTGAAAATATATTGATAGAAGCAAAAATCCTGGCTGTTGCCGATGTTGTTGAAGCTATGTCTTCTCATAGACCTTATCGTCCTGCATTGGGGATTGACAAAGCACTGGAAGAAATTATTAGAAACAAAGGGATTTTATATGATTCTATTGTTGTAGATGCTGCTTTGAGATTATTTTATGAAAAAAATTTTAAATTCGGATTAAGCAGTGAATAAAAAGAATACATAAAAGAGCAATAAAGATATTTATAGTGCAGGTTCAATTAGTAATTATACGAATAAAAATAAATTGCTTGACAATAAAAATTTATTCGGATAAAATGCCATTGCTATGAAAATAAAAAAAAGGTTATTTGAGCTTAATCTTCCTGCGGGAAAATCCGCTTTTTTGTGGGGACCCAGAAAAGTTGGCAAAACTTACTGGATTTCTCATCAGCTTAAGAATGCTACGGTTATTGATTTACTTAAAACTGATACTCTGGCTGAGTATGTTTCCAGACCGGCATTATTACGCGAACGTTATCAAGATCACAAAGATTTTATCGTTATAGATGAAGTACAGAAAGCTCCAGAGCTGCTGAATGAAGTTCATTGGCTTTATTAATATTGCCAGAGAAACCGGTGTTTCTCATAAAGTAATACGCACATATTTTGATATTCTCGAAGATACTTATCTCGGGTTTAGAATACCACCATGGAAAAAATCGAAAAATCGACGTATGATTAGCACTGAAAAATTTTATTTATTCGACGTTGGTGTTGCAAATTATCTATCCCGACGGCAACCTCAACCTGGCACCCCTGAATTCGGTAAAGCATTCGAACATTATATCCTGATGGAATTAAAGACGTATCAAGCTTATAGAAATCCTGATATGCCAATAAGTTTTTGGCGCACATCTACCGGAAGGGAAGTGGATTTTATCCTGGGAGACAAAGATTTAGCTATTGAAATTAAAGGTTCTTCCCGTGTGCACGAAGGAGATATACGATCACTCCAGGCACTTATTGAAGACGGGCCGATAAAAAAGCTCTGCCTTGTATGTCTGGAAAAACAACCGCGTAATCTGGCTTTTGATATTCAAATCCTGCCCTGGCAGATATTCATTGAACAATTGTGGAATGGCGAACTTCTATAAATGCTTATCATGTGGGAAAAGGGATTATCATATATATATATTGGAGAAGTAGTCTCAGGTAAAAAGAAAGGCAGAACAGATTTAGATGAATTAACTGTTTTTGATTCAACAGGACTTGCAATTCAGGATGTAGCTATTTCAAATTTAATCTATAACCTTGCTGTAAAAAATAAAATAGGCAGATGGATAGATTTTATTTAGACTTTAATGTATTTTTTTAAGGTATTTATACAGATCACTGTCAGTTGATAAAACAAGATACGAATTATCATTTTTTAATTGCGAGTATGTCTCAAGAGTTTTGTAAAATGCATAGAATTCAGGGTCTTCATTATATGCTTCTCCATAAATCTGTGTTGCTTTTGCATCTGCTTCACCCTGGATAATCTGAGCTTTTTTATATGCTTCGGATTTTATCTCTTGAAGTTCCTTTTCCATCTGGCCTATAATTCCAGCTTTTTTCCCTTCACCTTCAGAGCGATATCCGCTTGCAATACGTTTCCTCTCGGAAATCATGCGCTGGTAGACTTTATTACGAACAGTTTCAATATAATTAATACGTTTCAATCTCACATCTATTAATTCAATACCAAATCTGGAAACAAGTTTTTTTGATTCTTCAAGAATAATTCTTGTAATTTTATCTCTGCCGAGAGAAATCTCTTCATTGGTTTCTTCAGAATAAATGGAATTATCAATACTATATATAGACTGGTTTTCTTTTTTAGTATCTTTTTTTAAAGTCTGGCTTCTTACAACTTCAATTAACGGATTACTGGACACAATATCTCTGACAACAGCGTCAATAATATCATCCATGCGTGAATATGCAACCTGATAATTGGTATTTGTCTGGAGAAAGACTAAAGCATCGTTTATTCTCCATCTTGCAGTAGTTTCTACCCAGATGTATTTTTTATCTTTTGTTGGGATCTGATTTGGGTCACCTTCCCATATAAGAATTCTTTTTTCAAATTCGTTATTTTTTTGTATGAAAGGCAATTTAAAATGCATACCTGCTTCAGTAATAGGTCTGCCAACAGGACGGCCAAATTGAGTTATTACTGCCTGTTTCCCTTCTTCCAATATAAAAAAGCAATCATTAAAAGATATATAAATTATAGACAGGGCAAATATAATAATAATTTTATTTAAAGATTTCATTTGGCTGACTCCGAATCCTTACCAATTTTCATAAAAGGAAGAATTGTTTTTTGTGCTTCATCAACAATATAAATTTCTTTTATTTGCGGTAGTAAAATCCGCATAGCTTCAAGATAAAGCCGTCTGCGTGTAACTTCTTTGCTTTTCCTGTACTCTTTTAATATTGATCTGAATCTGGAAGCATCTCCCTGCGCAGTATTGACTCTTTCCATAGCATATCCTTCTGCTTTGGCAATAAGCCTTTCTGCTTCACCCTTTGCTAGCGGTACCTCTCTGTTATATGTTTCCTGCGCCTG
>JACRDZ010000105.1 GCA_016212735.1 Candidatus Firestoneibacteriota bacterium
AATGCTCTGGTTACTGTCCTTAGACTTACATTTCCTTTACCTTGAAAATCTTTACACATAAGGTATTTAGTCCCAAGTTTAGATGAAACTCTCTGCAATTCAGCAATAATCTCTTTCTTCCTGTTTTTTTTATTTTCAGAAGATATGGGAATACTTACCTTAAGTTCAGCAGCTTTCAGTGCTTTATTCCAGGAGCCAAAAGCTGTCGCGATTGTTACAACATGCATTTTACTATTATTAATAAAATTTTTACCTGTAAGGTATTTAGTCCCAAGTTTAGATGAAACTCTCTGCAATTCAGCAATGATTTCTTTCTTAGTCAAATTCATATATTATCATCTCTTTCTAAATATATTTTAACATAAATAGATTACCCCATAAAAATTCAGTATCTAATTTTTAAATTTTTACAATGCTTCTATTGAAGCAAACATTTGTTCATTGGTAAATCCTTTTATATTAATACATTGAGACGGACATGTTGCAACACATGTTCCGCATCCTCTGCAAATAGTCTCATTTACTTTGGCTACTATACGTATTTTACCATCAAGATCTTTGATCTCTTCTATAAGAATAGCTTTATACGGGCAGATTGTTTTACAATTCAGACAGCCTGTACATATTGAAGTATTCACCTGTGCAATCATAGGTTCAGAAGTTAAATACTCTTTTGCAAAAAGTGAAAGAGATTTAACCGCAGCTGCACCAGCCATTAGTACAGTATCAGGAATATCCTTTGCAAATTGGCAGCTTCCGCTTATGAAAATACCGGGAGTACTTTTTTCAACAGGAGCGAGTTTCGGATGCAATTCTTTATAAAAACCATTTGCATCAAGAGCAACATTGAGCATTCTGGCAACTTGTACTGTATCATGACGAGGGATTACACCAGATGCCAATACAACCATATCTGCATTTATCTCCATTTGTAATTCTGATAGAGTATCAAAACCTCTAACAACAAGTTTATCACCATCTTCCAAAATCTTTGATACTCTTCCGCGTATATATTTCACATGATAAGTATCCTGAACCCGTTTAACAAATTCTTCATAGTTTTTGCCTGCTGCTCTTATATCAATATAAAACACATAAACAAAAGCATCTGGTACATGTTCTTTTAATAATAATGCCTGTTTAGCTGTATACATGCAGCATATCTTAGAACAGTAAGGTTTTCCGACTTTATCATCCCTGGACCCTACACATTGTATAAAAACAACTGTTTTAGCTTCTTTCCCGTCTGATGGACGTAGCACATGCCCCTCTGTGGGTCCGCTTGAATTAACAAGACGTTCAAATTGAATTGAATTAATAACATTCTTTATTTTTCCATATCCATATTCTCCATAAACACTATGGTCAAAAAGATCAAAACCAGTTGCAATAATAATGCTCCCGAATTTCTCATTAATAATTGAATCTTCCTGGGTAAAATCAACAGCATCTGATGGGCATATTTTTTTGCATAATCCGCATTTATTGGAAGTAAAAAAGCGGCAATTCTGCCGATCAATTATCGGGACATTCGGTACTGCTTGAGGGAAAGGTATATAAATAGCAGCTCGTTTTGATAATTTTTCATCAAATTCATGGTCAATATTAACAGGGCACTTGCTCTGACATACACCGCATCCTGTACATTTTTTCATATCTACAGACCGTGCACGCATACGTATGCTGACTTCAAAATTACCAACGTATCCTTTCACTTCTTCAACATTGGAATGAGTCAATATTTTAATCAAAGGATGATGGCTTACTTCTACCATTTTTGGAGTTAATATACATGCAGAACAGTCAAGAGTTGGGAACGTTTTATCCAGTTGTGCCATTCTTCCGCCAATAGAAGGAGTTGTTTCTACAAGAACAACAGGATAACCAGCCTGTGCAACATCTATTGCTGATTGAATCCCTGCAATTCCTCCTCCTATTACAAGTGTCCTGCGCTCAATAGAAACTTTTGAACATGTAAGCGATTGAGCAAAAGATATTTTCCCTATTGCAATTTTTATTATATCAATTGCTTTTTCTGTTGCCAGAGCCGGATTGTCATAATGTACCCATGAACACTGTTCCCTGATATTAGCTATTTCAAGTAAATAAGGATTTAAATCTGCTTCAAAAAGACAATTTCTAAAAGTTTTCTCATGAAGTTTAGGTGTACAGGAAGCAATAACAATGCGGTCAAGATTATGTTCACGAATAGCATTTTTTATAATACTCTGCCCCTGCTCTGAACACATATATTTATAATCCTGTGCAAATGCTACAAGAGGATATGCAGATATTTCTTTCAATACTTTGCTTATATTGACAACTTTGGAAATATTTGTTCCGCAATGGCAGATAAAAACTCCAATTTTCACAATAGTCCCTTTCTCTTAAACATTTGACATTTAGAAATTAGGCATTTATCTAAATGAATCCTTTTCTCTTTAAAAGAGGTAAAGGATCAACAATATGTTTATCTAAAGCCAGATTCTGATGCTCTTCACCTAAAGCAATGGCTAGAAGCTCGGGAAAATAAAATATAGGTAAATGAAATTTATCATTATAAAATTTATCAATTTCAAGCTGTCTCAAATCTAGATTTGCATGACATAGCGGACATGCAACAATTATACATTCTGCTCCATTATCACGAGCAGATTTTAGAATTTTCCCGGATAATTGTAATGATATTTTAGGTTCAGATACTCCAAAACTTGCACCGCAGCATTCAGTTTTGTATGGCCATGATACAGGAGTCGCACCGGTAATTTCTATTATGTTATCCATCATTTTAGGATTTTCAACTAAATCATTTTCCAGCATCCCTTCTGGTCTTGATAAAAGACATCCATAATAGCAAGCTGCTTTTAGCCCTTGTAAAGATTTTTTTAACTTTGATGCAATAATTTCTGTCTTTACATCCTCTATTATTACTTCAAGTAAATGTCTTATGCGAATTTTCCCGGTTAGTTGGCTTTCTATTAAATTTTCTATTTCGATTTTGCTTTCAGGTTTTTTTTCAAGAAAAATATTAGTTGTTTTTAATCTGTTATAACAAGCTGCGCATGCAACAACTAAATCCCTGTTGTATTTCAAAGCTTCTGTAATTGTAAGGGCTGAAATAGCTAAACCTGCTTTTTCATCAGGAAGATGAGCAGGGCTGGCACCGCAGCATACCCAGTTCGGAAGTTCAATAAAATTCAAATTAAGTTTGTATAATAATCTTTCTATTGCCTGAGCATAATCCCGCGCTGTTCCTTTAAGAGAACAACCAGGATAATAAGAATATTCCATAAATTATCCCTTTTTATTAAGATTTATCTTCAGCCTTCAGCTTTGAGCCTTCAACCTTGAGCTTTCAGCTTTCAACTTTGAGCTTTTTGCATCTTTGCAACCAGTTTTGCAATTTTCTGTGTGTGTACTTTTTCTGCTTTTGCCAGTTTGCCTTTTTCTAATAATATTGGTAAAAGAGAAATATCCTTAAAATATTTGCCGGTTTTAATATTAAAATCCATTACAGCAGAAAATTCATTCAATCGATCATGTTTTGTTATGTTTTCAAAAAATATCTCATCAAAAATATGTGTATCTTTATCTATAGGAATTATTTTTTCTATAAGTGCTATTGTTCTAACTGTATTTATAACTCTTAAAACATCGATCTGACGCGGACATCTAACTGAACAGGTTACGCAAGCCGCACATTTCCAGATAGTATTAGCTTTTAATGCTCTCTCTTTGAAATTCAATTGAATTAATCTCATTAGTTTGGAAGGAGGTGTATCCATAAATGATGAAAAAACACAGCCAGCAGAACATTTACCGCACTGATAGCAGCTTAAAACATTTATACCTGTTCGAGCATCTATCTCTTTCCAGAATTCGGTTGACATTAAATTTCTCCACAAGAATTTTATTTTACATCAAGAGGAATTATCAGTTAAAAAATTATATAATATTTTTAACATATATACAATTTTTTTTCAACTTTAATAAATTAACCTCAGAAATTCCCAGAAATCTAAAAAATGAACCACAGAGCACACTGAGATATATTTATAATTTAAAACTCTGTGTCCTCAAATTAAATCTTCCTTAAAAAAGCCTTATATTCCACGATCTTTCTTATTTTTATTTGAGAACACTGAGTAATAAATAAAAATAAAATAAAAATACTCTGTGTTCTCTGTGGTTCATTTTTTCGGTTTTGGGGAATTTCTGTTGTAACTAATTTAGACTTGAAATTGTAATAATATTATTATATAATAAAAGAATCTTTTATTTTAGTAAACAAAATTTTAATTTGGGAGGAGGTGAAAATATAAATGTTTAAAAAATCACTAAACACCTTTTGGATGACAGCAATACTTATTCTCTCTTTGGGTTTTGCTCTTGCATGTGTTCCAACTCCAGACGATAAGAAACCACCAACTGTTACTTTAACTGCAAATCCTACTACTGGAGAGGAGCCTCTTACAGTAAATTTCACTGCAAATGCTTCTGATCCTGATGGTTCTGTTACCAATTATGAATGGACTTTTGGTGATGGGAAAACAAATTCTGGCACCACAAATACCACAAGTCATATTTATGATAATGAAGGTACATATTCTGCTTCTGTGAAAGTTACTGATAATGATGGGAAGACTGCTTCAAGCAATGTTACAATTACTGTGACTGCTCCTAAATTACAAGGCACTACATGGACAATAGATGGAGAATTTTTTGATGACTATTCTGGTGAAACTATCGGTTATACAGAAACTACCACTTTCAACAATAATGATACATTTGATAAAACAATTGATTATGATAATGGTAGTTCTGCTGATTTGTCCGGTGAATTTGAGATATCAAATAATAGACTTACTTTAACTTATACTCAAATTGGAGGAAATGATGTACCAAAAGGTTCTTTGGTAACTGAAGCCCCTTTTAAAATCTATAAAAAACACCTTGGGTACCCGTCTTTTCATGTAGACCAATCAGGTTCAGATGGTATTGGCCCTATAGGAGAGTATAGTACAGATATGGAAATCACAACCCCTGTTTATAGCAGTAATTACAAATCAAAAAGTAATTTTGCAAAAATAATACATTCATATTGTAAAAATAAGGTAAATATCTCTGCTACTACTGGAACAACAACTGTAACAACTACTATGGATTTTCAACTTAAAGATGATGGAACTTATAATTTTGAGCAAATATCTAAAGAATCTGGTTCTACATATTCATATTCTGAAAAAGGAACATGGGAAAATAATTCAGATGATACAATTACAGTTACAGTAACTGAAATGAGTGATGATGAAGGTACATGGAAACCTAATGAACCTATTGTATATACAGTACCTTTTATTCCTGCAGGTAATGATACAGTTCTTGCTGGTAATGAAGCTGTATATGATGAAAAATAGTAATTGATTCATATTGAATTAAGTTCAAGAAATAAAAAAGGAAGGGTTATAAACCCTTCCTTTTTTAAATACAGGAGGTTTATGAAAAAAAATATTTTTTTAATAATAATTAATTTTTTTTTCATCTTTTTTACCCCTATTCTTGCTCAAGAAGAAATTGCTGAAACAACTGCTATAACTGCCATAGATACTGCTGTGGACACAACGATAAACATCCCATCTTTTCAACTATGGAAAAGGTTAAAAGTAAAAGTTAAAAATGATTCAACTCTATTAATATATGCATTTAAAACAGATATAAAAGAAATCTTAAATGAGATTGATATACAAAGTAAAAGATATAATTTTAAATATGATAGTACAGTTTCTGGTATCAGTCCCGAAATTTCAATGCAGAAAGAGAATCTCGATATTGCAATAGACCTGATTTTGAAAAAAAATAATTTATATAAAGAAATGTTTTTTGATTCAGCTTCAAAAATCGATTTTTATAGAATTAAAACAGTTACCCCAATAATAGAAAAAGCTACTACTGCATACGAACTTTCGTTAGAAGAAAAATTAAAAAATAGTTCAAATGTTGATGTTTATCAAAATACAATAAAAGAAATGAAAGATAACAGTAAAAAATCTATTCCAATATTAATTGGTTTCCTTAAAGGGGAAGATAAAGAACTGCGTAAAACTGCTGCATTTGTACTTGGAGAAATAAACTCAAATGAGACCCTTCCTGCTTTATTTGTAGTATTTAAAGAGGATCCTGATTATAGTGTAAAAAATTCTGTTATTGAAGCACTGTATAAAATGGCAAAATATAAAACAGAAATACTGCCGGAGCTTTTGAATGTGTTTAATGCATCCAGTGATGATTTAACCAGACTTCAGGCAATGCTTGGATATTTAAAAATCAATAATAATAATAATGAAAAAAATAATTTCCTCCACGATATTTTGAATGATAAAAGCGGAATTATAAGAATGAAAGCAGCTGATTTCATAATATCACAAGGTGACAGATCAGTTGTTTCAATGGCAAAAAATGATATAAAAAGTTCTGACCCATATGTACGGAAACTGGCAGTGGAAGTCTTAGGAAAATCACAGGATATGCGTAATATGCCATTTATTAAAGATGCTATGGTGGATCCTGACAGCGACGTACGTAATAAAGCCAAACTGGCATCACGCAGATTAGAGTATTCCAGTGTAGTATTTCATGCTGCAGATGATATTTCTAAAATAAACTATTTACGCGAAATTCTGGTAAATGAATCATATCGTGAAGTTAAATATTGGGCAGCAAAAGAAATGATAAATCTTGGAACAACAGGAGTAGACGCATTAAAGGAAATAGCAAAAAAGCCCGAAAATTACGGGAACGAAGCATCATTTATCGCATCAAAAGCGTTGAATTCTCCTAAATAAAGGATGCGCCTTGAAGTACAGACGCAAAATTTTGCGTCTGTACTTAGTAAGTTTCTTTATAATGCTTTTAATCTGTTTTTTGCTTCTTTGTAAAATTCTTCTTCAAAAGACTTCTGTTGTAATAATTCAGTATCTTTTTTTGAAAATATGTCCTCATATAAGCTAATATATCCTTTGTAATATTCACGCGCTTTTGCTTTATCATTAAATTCTTCATGAATCAGAGCCAGGTTATAATAAGACCCCATATGTTTTTCATCAATTTTTATTGCATTTTTAAATCTTCTCACTGCTTCTTTTAAATCATTTTCACTTATTGCTTTTACTCCAAGATTATAGTTATCAATTGAAGTAGCTGGTTCAAAACCAAGTAATTTTTCATATTCTATTCTAAGATTATCCGGCAGACTATAAAGTAAAATAAGCCCATATTGATCATAAGCTTTATTTGCATTGCTTTTCATTGCTTCAGAAAAATCAATAATTTCTTTATCAAGGATAATCTTATTCTGTTTTTCCGTCATTATTTATATCCCCTTTCAAACTAAGGTAATTCTATTTTCTCTTATGTCTATTTAATCTTCTTCTCTTTTTTAATTTATGTTTATTCATTTTTTTCTTTTTTCTTTTACGACCACATGGCATTAGGTATCCTCCTTTCAAAAAAAATTTAAATATTTATTTTATTTCCACTGCTTTTAATATACTTGCAGCGTCTTCCGGTGAAGTTGAATTAATATAGAAACCTGAGCCCCATTCAAAACCTGCAACTCTTTTAATTCGAGGCATAATCTCAATATGCCAGTGAAAATCTTCTTCCAGAGTAGGTCCCTTTTTCATATAAATATTCACAGGTGCTATGTGCAAGATATAATTGTATGCAGGATTGTGCAAAGCAATATTAATACGTTTTAAAGTTTCTTTTAATATTTCTGCCAGACTCGTTATTTCGTTGTCTTCAATATAATTAAAATATGCATTATGCCTTTTTGGAATTATCCATGTTTCAAAAGGAAATCTTGATGCAAATGGAGCAAAAGACACAAAATGAGTATTTTCAATAATAATTCTCTGATAACAGTTTAGTTCTTCTTTTATAATATCACAATAGATACATCTTTCTTTATATTCATAATATCCTTTTGCACCTTCAAGTTCCTCTTTTACACGTATGGGGACTATTGGTGTAGCAATAAGCTGAGAATGAGAATGCTGTATCACAGTCCCTGTTCTTTCTCCATCATTCTTAAAAATCAATATATATTTAAATCTAACATCTTTTTTTAAATCATCCAATCTGTATTTATAAGAAGATAAAATATATTTTATCTGCTGAATATCAAAATCAAATATTTTTTTATTATGTTCCGGTGTTTCAATAATTACTTCATGTGCTCCAAGACCATTCATCATATCATACATACCTATTCCTGTTCTACCTATATCACCTTCTATTTTCAAAACTGGAAATTTATTTGGTACAACTCTGGTATGCCATCCTGGAGTATTTGGTCTTGATCCGCCATAACGAAAAGCGAATATTTCTTTTGGTGTATTTAATTCATGCCCTTCGCAAAAAGGACAAAAGCTAACTTGACTTTGTTCGATTTCTTTTTCTTCTATCTCATCTATTTTATTTAATCTCTCAGGTGCAATAATTATCCACCTTCCAACAATAGGGTCTTTACGCAATTCAGACATATTTTTCTCCTCACAAACATACTGGTAATGTCAAAACTTAACCACAGAGAACACAGAGATTTAAAAAATTATAAAAATAAACTCTGTGATCTCTGTGGTTCATTTTTTCATCCCTTTTTTCATTTTACTTTTGACAGTACCAACATACTAAATAATACTCATGTCTCGTAAGCTCGATTTGACAGAAGATAAGATTAAAAATATCCTAACTCTATATTATACCTAAAACAAAACAAAATTGGAAGAAAAATTAAATTTTTTTAAGGCATGCTCTTTTAACTATAGTTTTAAGGCTTCCTGTAATAATTTATTTACCATAGCTGGATTTGCCTTACCTTTAGTTTCTTTCATCACCTGTCCTACAAGAAACCCTATTGCTTTCTCTTTACCATTTTTATAATCCTCTACGCTTTTAGGATTATTTTCAACTGTTTTTTTTACAATTTCTTTTATAAGAGTTTCATCAGAAATCTGGTTAAGCCCTTTTTCTTCAATAATTTTTTCAGGATTCTTCCCTGTATTTACAGCTTCTTCAAAAACAATTTTAGCAATTTTGCTGCTTATAATCCCTTTATCAATCAGTTTTAACAAATCTGTTAAAATATCAGGTGTAACTAAAAAGTTTGTTATATCCAGATTATTTTCTTTCAGAACTCGCAATACTTCTCCCATTATCCAGTTACTTATAATTTTTGGCTCATTATATAAACTCACACATTTCTCAAAATAAAGAGCTAATGGTTTTTCTGACGTCAGAATTTGCGCGTCATAAAACGGAATTTTATATTGTTCAACGAATCTGCCACATTTTTTATCCGGCAATTCAGGCAAATTATTTTTTACCTCTTCTATCCAATCTAATGAAACATGAATAGGAACCAGATCCGGTTCAGGAAAATATCTATAATCGTGTGCTTCTTCTTTACTTCTCATAGAAATAGTCATATTTCTTTCTGTATCCCATAATCTTGTTTCCTGAATAATAAGTTCATTGTTTCTTAAACAATTTATCTGTCTTTCTGCTTCATAATCCAGCGCTTTTTGTATAAATTTAAAAGAATTAACATTTTTAATTTCTGTTTTTGTTCCGAGTTTATTTGAGCCGCGAGGACGTATAGAAATATTTGCATCACATCTTAAACTTCCTTCCTCCATATTTCCATCACAAACTCCTATATACATCAATATAGTTCTCAGTTTAGTAAGATATTCCTTTGCTTCGTCTTTTGATCTTATATCAGGTTCTGTAACAATCTCAAGAAGAGGGACTCCCGAACGATTAAGATCCACAAAACTTCCCTCTGCATGCTGAAAACTATCACTTGAGTGTAATAATTTACCTGCGTCTTCTTCCATATGAACTCGATTAATACCTATTTTTTTTATATTTCCATCCAGATTGATTTCGATATACCCGTTTTTGCCTATAGGTTTATCATATTGAGAAATCTGATATCCTTTTGGTAAATCAGGATAAAAATAGTTTTTACGGTCAAATTTACAAAATTCTGCAATCTGACAATTAAGTGCAAGACCTGTCAGAATTGCAAATTCTAGAGCTTTTTTATTATATACAGGCAGGACTCCGGGCATACCAAGACAGATTGGACAAACTTGAGTATTAGGTTCGTTTCCAAAAGCTGTGCTGCATCCGCAAAAAGCTTTTGTTCTGGTTAAAAGCTGAGCATGTACTTCTAATCCAATAACAATTTCATATTCCCTTTCAGTCATAGATTTCTCCTGATTATAATATGTTTAAAGATACCCCCATAATGATTAATAAACTTATAACTATGCAAACTATTCCAGAAAAAAAGGAATATGCTCCTATTGTAAATATATTTTGATTTGCATTAATAATCTCAGAGATTAAAAACAAACTTAATAATAAAAGACTATTTCCAATTATAAAAAGTCCAACAATAATCTTGTGTATTATTCTATTTTTTGATTCTTTAGAATCAGACATAAGAATCCTTTAAAAAATTTCAACTTTTGTTCCTAATGGAATAATCTTAAATAATTCTATTACATCATTGTTATTCATTCTTATGCATCCCTGACTAACATTTTTCCCAATTGATTCAGGTTCAATAGTTCCATGTATTCCATACTGTTTTTGTTCTTCAAAACCCATCCATCTTGGACCTAAAGCATTTTTAGGATCTCCACCTGGAATATTTATACCATTAAGAGTCCATGTTGGATTTTCTATTCTTGAACTAATTGTAAAAATACCAATCGGTGATGGTGTTTCATTTTTACCTGTTGCCACAGAATAATGTTTAATAATTTCTTTTTCTTTATATAATATAAGAATATTCTTTCTGGTATCCACACTTATTTTAAGTTGTTTTGTAAAAGCTGGAATCAACATTTTCTGTCCTATTTTTAAACTTCTAATAGATATAATTTTATTTATTTCCATTATTAGTTCAACAGGAACATTATATTTATTCGAAATAGCATTTAGATTATCACCGGATTTTATTTCATAAGTTAAAAAATCGCTTTTAGGAAAACCCGAAAAAAATATTTTAATATTTAATGATTCAAGTTTTTTTCTAAATTCGTCTTCTTTTAAATCATGAGTTTTAGTTAAAATCGAATTATATATCTCTCTGGCTTTTTCGAAGTTTCCTGTTGATTCATATATATTAGCCTGTAATATTAAATCTTTTACTGAATACTTTTCTTCTGCCTTTAATATGTAAGTCTGTAAACAAAACACAATTAATATAAAACATATTAATAATATTTTTTTCATAATATCTAACTTCCTCATTCTTTCTGTTATTCAGCTTTCAGCTTTGAACTTTGAGCCTTTTTTACTTTAGGGATTATTCTTCCAATGCACTATCCAGGGTCCCTCGTGTTTTTAAATTAACAAATTTTTTATATACAACTAACCCTCTTTGGAAGATATAATAATATAATTTAGAAATAGGTAAATCATAACAACCTATAAGATTTACATGTTCTCCATTAAATCCTTTTTTAAACCGATATACTCCCCACAAAGGATGGTCCTGAGTCGGATTACTTGGTATTCCCCATAAGTCATACTTTTTTAATCCTTTTTTTAAAGCCCATTGTATAACCTCCCAATGAAGTAAATAATTGGGCATGCAGTTTCGAAACATATCATTTGAAGCACCATACATATACCAGCACATTTCACCAAAAATAAAAATAAAAACTCCGGCAACAATCTCATTATTCACTGACGCAAGAAATATGCTACACCCTCCATTATTATGCAGCAGGTGCCATATAGTATGATAATATTCTTCCTCATGAATTACAAATCTGTTCCTCTGGGCAGTTTTTTTTAATAATTCATAGAAAAGGGATACGCCTTTTTCATCTTCTGCTATATCTACTTTTACTCCTTTATTAATTGCTATCTTAATATTATATCGTGTTTTATGTTCAAAACTTTTTATTATTTCTTCGCATGGTCTTTCAAGATCAATTATAAACGTACTCCTGGGTTGAATCTGTTCCTGTGTTTTGATAAAACCGCATTCCTTAAGCGTATAGAGCGCTTTCTCATTATTTTCATAAATGAAAGGGTCTATTTTTAAAAGTACAGCTTTGTGGTAATTATTTAATTTTTTAATTCCTTTTATAAGGTTTTTTAATATATCAGGATTATCATAATCTATTATAGGTCCTCTAGGAGCATAAAAAATACTTCTTCCGCCTGAAAAAGGAATAAGTTTTTTTAATAATAGAATTACTCCTTTTAACTCCTTCTCTTTATAAATACCGAGTCTTATAGGTTGCCATGAATATTTTTTTTTTACTTCACCCCATGCATATGATTGTAATATTTGAGGATTCGTTGTATTTAATAAATACTCATCCCAGATATTTTTTTCATTGATTTCAACACATTTATACTCAAAAGACATAATTAACTCTCTTTGCTAAAACTTTGCAGAACTTCGATATTTAATTAGATATTTTTATATCATATTTTAAATAAAAATCAATACAAATTAATCAAATTAGTTTTAAGTCTTAAGTTTTTAGTTATAAACTTCTAACTTACTACTAAAAACTTATAACTTTGAAATTCCTATACTTAATATTTACTTTTTGCTTTTCTTAAATTGACATAATTATAAATATGTGTATATTTGTAAAATAATAACAGACCCTGAATATGGAGTCATTTAAGAATGTATTATCCAGATATAAACGATTTCAATAAACTAAAAACAGGTTCGTATGTATCAATATTCAAAGAATTGCCTGCAGATGATCTTACCCCTGTTTCCGTATATGAAAATCTTGGGACACCAGTTAATTCATTTTTGTTAGAAAGTGCGCAAAAACATGAAAAAACAGGAAAATATTCCTTAATTGGTTTTTCTCCATATCTATTGTTTAAAAGTAAAAATAAATCGATAGAAATAATTAAATTTAGTAAAAAATCTAAAAAAATATATACAAAAAATGGATCTCCTTTAAAAGAATTACAAAAACTTCTGGAAAAGAAAAAAACAGTAAAACTTCCGAGTATATGTCCGTTTCAGGGAGGCTGTGTCGGATACTTTGGTTATGAAACAGTTCATTTCTTTGAAAATATACCATTACGCAAATCTGATGATTTAAATTTACCTGATTTATACTTCTTGTTTTTTGACAATGTTATTATTTTTGATCACTTTAAAAATAAAATACAAATTTTAAAATCTATTAAAATCAGCCAAAACAAAAAAAAATCCTACGAAAATTGTATAGAGTCATTAAATCATATAGAAAAACTTATAAGAAATAATACATATAAAGAATATACCCTAAAAGACCGAAATATTAATAATATAGACCATCTGATTATTTCAAATTATACTAAAACTGATTACATTAAAATGGTTGAAAAAACAAAGGAATATATTTGTGCAGGAGATATTTTTCAAGCTAATCTTTCTCAACGTTTTTCAACAAATTTTTCCGGTACGCCTTTTTTACTTTATAAAACTTTGAGAGAAATTAATCCTTCTCCTTTTGCATGTTTTTTTAATTTTAAAGACTTTCAGGTTGTGAGTTCTTCACCTGAACGGCTTATTAAACTTGAAAATCAAAATATTGAGACACGGCCTATTGCAGGAACCAGACCGCGCGGAGATACAACAGAAGAAGATAATAAGCTTTCTAAAGAACTGATGCTGAGTCCAAAAGAACGCGCTGAACATATTATGCTTGTTGATCTGGAACGCAACGACCTGGGGCGAGTATGTGAATATGGGACAGTACATGTTGACGAACTTATGGTTTTAGAAAAATATTCGCATGTTATACATATAGTTTCAAATATAAAAGGCAAATTAAAAATTGGGAAAAATTGGATTGATATTTTACAAGCTACCTTTCCAGGTGGTACTATTACTGGAACACCTAAAGTAAGATGTATGGAGATAATTGAAGAACTTGAGAATGTCAATCGGTATATTTATACAGGTTCTGCTGGATATATTAGTTTTACCGGAGATCTGGATTTTAATATTCTTATAAGAACAATTATTATTAAAGATGGTAATGCATATATGCAGGCAGGCGGCGGTATTGTGGCTGACTCAATACCAGAAAAAGAATATTATGAAACTCTATATAAAGCACAAGCTTTAATAAATGCATTAAAAATATATAAAAAACAATATCAACAATATTAGAACCTATGTCTAAAATCGGAGATAATACTATCATGCTAAAAGAAACTCCTTCTGAATATGTTTATATAAATGGGGAATACATATTAAAAGAAAATGCAAAAATATCTGTATTTGATCATGGATTCCTTTATGGCGACGCTGTATTTGAAACAATGAGGTCTTTTGATGGAAAACTATTTAAACTCTCAGAACACATTGATAGACTATTAAAATCAGCTCATGGAATTTTTTTACAGCATAAATTCACTAAATATGAAATTGCACAAGCAGTAAGTAAAACCATGGAAAAAAATCAGGCTCTTGATGCATATATAAGAATCTGTATCTCAAGAGGTGTTGGACAGGTAAGCCTTGATATTGATGCATGCCTTAATCCAATGCTTATAATTTTTGTAAAACCGATTATTGACATACCTATTCAGGGAGTAAAAATAGCCATTGTTAAAACAAGAAGAAATTTAATCAGTGCAATGAATCCTTCTTTTAAAACTGCAAATATGTTAAATAATATTCTCTCAAAACTAGAAGCAAAAAGACTAAATGCTTTTGAGGGTATAATGCTTAATAGTGATGGTTATATTACAGAAGGAAGCATAAGTAATATATTTATAATAAAAAATTTCAAATTAATTACTCCATCAATTAATACGGGAATTCTAGAAGGTATTGCAAGAAACACAATTATTGAACTTGCTTCTCGTGCTAATTTAACTGTATTTGAAGAACTAATTAAACCTGAAGAACTTTATGAAATAGATGAATGCTTTTTGACAAACAGCGTTCGCGGTATTATTCCTGTAAATCAAATCGATGATATTAAAATAAATAATGGATTAATCGGTCATTATACTTTAAAGCTCCAGGAAATATATACACAATATGTAAATGAGACAATATACCTGGAAGAATTTGATGAGGTCCGATAACCTACTGAAGGAGAATGTTCATTATGAGATTACTAACCCGTTCGGATTTTGATGGATTGGGCTGTGCTGTACTTCTCAAAGAAATAAAGATAATCGATGATATAAAATTTGTTCACCCAAAAGATATTCAGGATGGTAAAATTGAAGCAACTTCTAACGATATTCTTGCTAATGTCCCTTATGTAAAAGGGTGCGGACTATGGTTTGATCATCATTCAAGTGAAGAAGAAAGAAAAGCATATGGGAAATATAAGGGATTGAGCGATCCCTCCGTTGCGAGTTCAGCAAGAGTTATTTTTAATTATTATGGAGGAGATAATAAGTTTATAAATGAACATATTAAGAACCTCGTTAAATCAGTTGATAAATCAGATTCCGCAAATTTTACTATTGATGAAGTGCTAAACCCTAAAGGTTGGGGATTATTGTCTTTTATTATAGACCCCAGAACAGGATTAGGCAGATACAAAGATTACAGAATAAGCAATTATCAGCTTATGATGGATATGATTGATTACTGCCGGGAAAAAAGTATTGATGAAATACTTGAAATATATGATGTTAAAGAAAGAATTAAACGTTATTTTGAGCAATCAAAACTCTTTGTGGAAATGATAAAAGCTAATGTAACTATACGAAAAAATGTTATTGTTCTTGACCTTCGAAATGTAAAAGAAATATTTACAGGAAACCGTTTTATCCTTTATAGTCTTTATCCTGAACAGAATATTTCAATTCAAATAATTTGGGGACTTCATAATCAAAATATTGTTATGACTTGCGGATACAGTATTATTAATAGAACATCAAAAATCAATATTGGATCTCTTATGCTTAAATATGGAGGAGGCGGGCATAAACAAGTTGGCACATGTCAGGTCCCAATTGATAAAGCTGACATTATTCTTGAGGAATTAATATATCAGATGAATAAGGTTGTGAACTAACATATGAAATTAAATATATATAGAATTATTATTATACAATACATAACGAGACTGTCGGAAAAGTCCCAAAATATTTTAAAAAATAAAAAATTGGACATGTGATGAAATGATGTCTCGACCCGACCTCGTCGTTTATAAGCCAAATTTGGAAGCCTTTTATTTTACTTTTTTTTGTCATTTTAGTTTTTCGACAGCCTCAACATTTGAACTCACTAGTTTTTACGGAGCGCAACGGAGTAAAAATCCAATGCAGTGATTTGTTGAAAATTTATTTATATGTCAATGGATATTTTTCGGGATTTTCTAAAATTTCTGTGGTTAAGTCCACATCTAATTTGGGCCAGTATAAATGATGTCCGTGCATTAACTCCACATCAGTAATTGATGATATTTTAGCATCTTTAAACCATGGATATTCGTTGAAAGAAAGGAAAAATTCTTTACCATTCAAATATATCCAGAATCCATGTTCTGAAATATTAGTTATTTCTGGTTTTGAGATGTTCTTTCCATTTTTTAATAATTTCATTTTTACGCCTTTCAACAATTTTTTGCAAAGAATTCAATTGTTTTGCAGAAAAGCCCGAGTAATTTACTAATGCAACCGTAGGTTCCAACCAAAATTTTGCTTCTCCTTCAGGAGAAATAATATGAACATGCATTCTATCTTCTTCTTTAGAGAAAAAGTGGAATCTATAGTTTCCTATTTTGAATACTGTTGGGCTCAAAGTTTATTATCCTCCACAAAAAGAATTATACCATATTTTATTCTGGTTTTATTAATTATTTCTATAGTAAAAAAGTATGGGCGCTATGCACCACCGACTCTTTTACGTCCCTTTTACTGCTCTTTTACTTTTAGAAATTTTTATTTCTTTATATATTCAAGTAATACTGTAATATTTTCTTTAGCAGCATTGAACAATGTATAATAATTTACAGCATTAGTAACCATATAGTTAATTTTAGAAATAATTATTCCAAATGCTTTGACTTCTTCCTTATCTTTTGATTCATTAAACAAATCTTTATCGGATAATAATTTTGTAATTATTTCATTTAAAACATCTCGTAATCTTTTTGCTCCTCCAATTTGATATTCATTTATTGCTCTTCTCATTGAAATTAACATATCTAAAATTATTGTTTTAAGTTTTTTATGCAAATCACTTTTATTTATTTGATCATATAAATTATCAATCTCTTTTATTATTTCCTTAATATTTGTTGCTTCTATATTTTTTTCAAAGTGTATTTTTGACAAACCATCTTTAATATATTCCAATCTAATTTTAACTTCACTAGTGATATGTTTTCTAATTGTATCGTTCCAGCTAGCATCAAAATTAAAAATATCAAATGCGCTTATTAATGCAGGAAAAGGTGATAAATAAATTTCTTTATTAAGTTCAGGATTTTCTTCAATTGCTAATTTTACTTCTTGTATTAAATTATTTATTTGAAGAATGCATGAAAATAACGATGTTTTATCATTCTGTTTTAATGAAAATATTCTTATAAGTTGCTCCTTAACTGTGGACCCATCAGATTTCAAACATAGGTCAACTATTTTATAAAGTCTTTCTGCTGGATTATTATCCATTTTATCACCTTCTACCGAGGCTGTCGGAAAAGTCCCAACATACTAAAAATAGTAAAAAATTAGATAGGTGCTATACACTTCTTTTACAATTTAACATCTTAAGAGCCTTTGGTTTCATTTTGTAATAGATCGAATCCTGCCTCTTCAGTACTAAGCTCAGGATCATCCCAAGCTTTCTGGAAATGATACTGACTATAATGATTATAAATATCAAATGGAGAATTAGTATCCTTTACAATCATGGTAAAATTGAAGTACGCTGCTTGCATATATAAGTATGGATTAAGAAGCATAAAATTTCCTGCCAATATCATGAAACAAGTTGGAGCACCTTTAAAGTACTTCCACTTTAATCTTTCCCCAACATTTTTGTCTTTTTTGATTTCCTGTAACATTTGAGTCGTTGTTTTGATTTGTCTAGTGATATAACCGGGTTGTTCTTTTTCGGGACCTTCTCTGAGCTTGGCAAAAGAAGCATGCGTAAGTAAAATGTGGACTGTTGATTCTTTATTTTGGCTCACTTTCGGAAGAATAAGTTCTCGAGCTTCGATCCCAATTCCACGTTTGAAACCTTCAATCGTAGATCCAACAATTCTAATATTTTGTTCTCGTTGCCATATGCGATTGAAAACACGAAAAGCTGTTGCACGATCCGAATAGATTCCTTGAACCCCATTCTTAGATAAATTTCCCAATATTTCTTCTGGTGCTCCAGCTATCTCTCGAGAAGATATTTCTGTTGATGCAGTAACCTTAAGACTATGGATGTCTTTTGCAATATCAGATAATTTGTCCTTTTTGTATTTAATAAAGGTACTAAGATACGGTTGAATTCCACTTACGTCGACTGTTTCCTCATAAATAGCAAAAATTGGTTTATTAAGAGCAAAGGCAATACCAACTTCATTTTGAATGAAAGCCGAGCTCCCTTGTTCAGTCAACACAGCTAGAAGACAATCAGCAGTGCCAATTTTTTCTTTTAATCGCTGAGGTAAATTACCGAGCTTAACATCTTGAGAAACATATGGTGATATTTCGGGCTGAAGCATCTCACATATATTTTTTATAGTTTCGTTAGGTGGGAAACGGCAGCTAATGAATGCTTGTATTGCCATATTTATTCTCCTTCCTATTATTTTAACATTTAGGCATCCTTTCCGAAATGTTTTTTTTCGGAAAGATGCCGGGTGAACGAAGCCGTATATTTTTTATTTTATTATTACATATATTATTATGGATTTTCAATTATGAGTTTTTTCTATTGATATTGAATATATTATTCTTTTTTTTGACTGTTTGCAACTAAAATTTGATGGAATTTTATAATATGGGTGGACTTCCCCCGATTCAGTAGACACCGCTTGAGCAAGTGGAGCTGGACATATCAAATAATACTGCTTATTTTTAGCTGGATAGTAATCCATCTGCCACATTAGATTTAAATATAGATTCCCACCATAACTGATGCCCTGCGCATTATTCCATGAGTTATTGACAATAAATAACAAGTTATGATAGATTAATAAAAAGTTTATTTTTATCAATCATATATTAATGTATGCTAATAAAATAATAGAGAATTAATTAAATGCCGGGAAAATTAAATTTACTTTATAAAAAACCTTTCTATAATAATATAATAAATTTATCATGTTCCATTTGCATTCATCTTTTTCTTTTTTTCAGCCTAAATTTGATGCCGCGAACAATTACTTCAGTTCCATGGAAAAAAATGCACAACATCAGAAATAGCAACGCATTGGTAAATCTGACTAAAGGAATGAAAATAATAAATCTGATACAGCCTAAAAAACCCAAAATTAAAAAGATAGAAAAACCGGAAATTCTAAAAGAAGTTAAAGGTGAGCAGATATTTAAGCCAAAAATTGATATCCCTGTGCTAAAAGAAAATAAACCTCTTGAAAAACTTGCTCCGCAGAAACAAACAACAGAAAGTAAATTTAATCTATATCCGCGTCCTAGATTGGCACCTGCTGTTTCCCATCCAGAAGTAAATCGAGGAGTACGTTCAATAACAGAGAGATCTCCTCTTTCATATCACCTCAGAGGAAACCCGGCAGAACCGCTGTCTGTTCCAGAAATTGAAAAAATTACAGATAAACATGAACCAGTGAAAAGTAATCTTGAAGAAAACAAACCTTTTAAAAATGTTAGTGAAAAAATAAGTAAAAAACAGCTTCTGACTAATGTAAATGGAAGAAATTATAAACAAATCAGCAGCCTTGAACCAAAAAAAGCCGCAGAAAATAAAAATGAACCATCTTCAAAAAATAAAAATGAAGATATAAAAAAGGCTTCAATAATTGAGAAGGATAAATTAGTCTCCCCAATGGGAACATTTGAAAACAAAATAAATGATATAGATAATAATACACCTCATTTGTCTTTTGCCCCCAGAGGATATGATGAATTAACAAAAACTTTTAATAAAACTACAGGTGAGAGAGTAATTAAATATACTGATACAAAGATAGATAGAGGAGTTGATACAGAATTACCGGATGTTATTAGAGTATATAAAAGAGGGAATAAATCTATTGTTAAGGAAAGTCCATTAAAACAGCGTGTTAATTATACATCTCTTAATAAAAGTAATATAAAAGAAATTAAAGTTGCTTCTTTAATCCAGGACACAAAAACTCATGAAGAATCACGTGCAGAATTAATAAAAGAAGGAAATATTAAACCTGTAAATATTAAAACAGAAACAAAAATAGAACAATCAGATACAAAATATTACACTAAAGTAGAAAAAGAATTCACTACAAAGACTTATATGTCAATGATGGAGAATGAAAATTATGAGAATATATCAGTATATGAACCTAATATATCTTCTGGCCCTCAGGGATCTGCTCAGGATATTGACAGAGGATTAAGAAATCCTACTGAAGATAAAATAATTAAATTATCAAATGCTAATACTAATAAAGAAGTTGAAGTAAAAACACCAGAAATTATAAGATTGAATAATAAAAAAGAGAAATCTGTTGTTAGTAATAAATCCTTAATAAATGATAATAAATACAAAAATAATTTTAAAGAGGGAAATGTTAAAAAGATTGATGCAAAAGAAAATAAAACAGAATTAAAAATTAAAGAATCTTCAAATGTTACAGAAGAACAAAAAATCGGAACGTACGATAATTTAAGCAGTATATCTGTTAAATCGAAAGAAAAAACAGAAAAGATAAGTAAAAACATTGTATCAAAAGAAGATTCAAAGATTTTAAAAAATATTATTAATAAGGACAGTGATAAAGTAATTAAAAACAGCAAACAGGAAAATGCACCAGAAAAAAAGTTTGATACGTCTCTTTCAATTTATGATGAAGTGATCTCTTCCGCAGAAAAAAAAGAAGAAATAAAAGACGCAAAAGTAATAGATAATAAAGATTTGCATACGCTGAATAAATCAAATCTTGTAAAAACTCCAAAGATAAAAAGAATGGTAGACCGTAATCCTGTTATTGCATCACGCAGTACACCTTTAACTGTTGTCAGCAGAGGAGGGACAGTTACTCCAAATATTGTTGGAGAAGTTCCAGCCCATTCTAAATCAAAAGATATTAAAAAAGAAACAAAAAAAGAAGAAATAAAAAAACAAAATGTATTATTCCCAATTAATACGGATAAAAGTGATATTAAAAAACTGGTGTTCAAAGAAAATAACGATATTAAAACTGAAGAAAAAATGGAAAATAAGGAAAAGTCTAAAAATGTCCCAACGCAATCTCTTGTTCAAGAAAATATTGATGATAAAATTAAAAAAGAAGCAATTTCCATTGAAAAAAGACCTTTAGCTGATATTTTTGAAAAAAAAGAACTACCTGAATTAAAAGAAAAAGCAGTAGTGAATACAACAAAAAAAGTAGGTGAGAATAAAAAATCTTATGATGCTGCAAAAGATAAAAAACCTGAAAAAACCAGTAAAACAATAAAAGAAACATCTATTGCTACTGATGAAAGAAGGAAAGAAAAAGGCGAGTTCCCTAATATTGAAGTTGTATACCATAATGCAACAAAGGTTTTGGAGCTTGGAGATGAATTAGAAGTAACACTTGAAGGTGATTCAGGAGAATTTGCTGCTTCATTTGATATTGGATTATATCATACTAAAATTCCAATGATTGAAGTTTCTCCAGGAGTGTATCGCGGAATATACAGAGTAATGAAAGGAGATAATATCAGTAATGCAAATATTATAGGCAATCTGATGAATAGTTACGGTAATCAGTCTTTTATGATTGCATCAAATCCTGTAAGTTTAGATACAAGTCCTGGTATAACAATAGTTGCCCCAACAAGCGGTATAGTTGATAACCCCGGTCAAACAGTAGTTGGTGTTGTGGATGATCCTCAGATAAAAGTCGTTCAATTATCTGTTAATGGTGAAATTACTAATGATATCCCAGTTGATAAGAATTATTTTAATTTTGATGTTAAATTAAAAGAAGGTGAAAATATTATTGAAGTTTCTGCTTCAGATATTCAAGGGAATACAGGTAAAGATCGTATAGAATTAACTTACGCTACTTATAAATCAGGTCCAAAGGTTTTTATTACTTCTCCTCCTGATGGAGAAGTAATAAATGTGTTAAAAAGTCCTGTAATTGAAATCAGTGGAACAGTTAGTGATCAAAGTATTACACAGGCTAAACTTATAGGTAACGGATTTACTATGTATATAGGTGTAAGGAATGGTGAGTTTTATCAAAAAGTAACTGTTCTGGCCGAAATAAACAGTTATGTTGTAGAAGTTATAGATAAAAAAGGGACAATGGGTATGAGTGAGCCCATTACTATTAAAGCATTTGGATTGAAAAATTATGATGCAATTATAACTCTGGAGTGGGATATTTCTAATGCAGATATAGATTTAGTATTAAAAAGTCCTACAGGTAAAAGTATTTCCCGAAAAGCACGTTCTTTTACAATACCTGGATGTAAATTGGAGTTATATACTAATAAAGGATCGTTGGGACAGGAAGTAGTAAGTTTACGTCAGGCTGCGGCAGGATTATATAATATAATCATTAAAAATCATGGATCATTTAGAACTGTTAATACATCACTAAGTATTACATTCAAGGATTCAAAGGAATCTTCTAAAGTTAATGCGAAACAATTTGGGCCAAAAGCTTTGAAAGCAGGTGAAGAATGGGAAATATATTTTGTTTGTCTTCCAGAGGAACAGGGGGGGCAATAATGTTATCACTGGTACAAGCTTATTTATTATGATATAATTATTTCTTATTTTTAAAGAGGAGGTTTTTATGGTGGAAGCAGTTGAAAAGATATGGATGGATGGGAAACTGGTTAACTGGCAGGATGCAAACGTGCATATTCTAACCCATACTTTACATTATGGTCTTGGAGTTTTTGAAGGAATAAGATGCTATAAAACAGCTCGAGGCGGAGCTGTATTTAGATTAAATGAACATATAGAAAGGCTTTTTAATTCTGCACATATAGTCAGAATAAAAATACCTTTTACGCAGAATGAAATAACAGAAGCTGTGATAAATACAATTCTCATAAATAAATTAGATGAGTGTTATATAAGACCAATAGTTTATTTAGGATATGGCGTTATGGGATTAAATCCTACTGATAGCCCTGTTAAAGCTGCAATTGTTACATGGAAGTGGGGAAAATATCTTGGAGAACATGGACAAAACAATGGTGTTTCCATAAAAGTTTCATCCTTTATACGTCATCATGTTAACAGCAGTATGTCAAGAGCTAAAGTATGCGGGCATTATGTTAATTCAATTCTGGCTAAAAGGGAAGCTCTGGAAGATGGTTATCACGAAGCAATTCTTCTTGATACTTCAGGATTTGTTTCTGAATGTTCTGGAGAAAATATTTTTATAGTAAAAAATGGGATAATTAAAACTCCGCCTGCAACATCTATTTTAATAGGAATTACAAGAGATACAGTTTTGACAATAGCTCGTGATGGAGGATATTGCGTCAAAGAAGAATCTATTACAAGAGATGATTTATATACAGCAGACGAAGTTTTTATTTGCGGTACTGCTGCAGAAATTACTCCTATAAGTGAAATAGATCATCGAATAATAGGAAATAGCAAACCTGGTAAAATTACCAAACACATACAGAAACACTATTTTGAAATTGTTTATGGTAAAGACAAAAAATATGATAACTGGTTAACATTTATAAATAATAATTAAAAAACAAAAGTAATTTACAAGAAACGACGATATTATATTAACGATATATGTGTTTGTTAAAGGAAAATAAATATGTACGAAACTTTTACACAAAAAGCAAAAAAAGTATTAACTATATCAAGAAAAGAAGCGATAAGGTTTAATCATGATTATATAGATACAGAGCATATTCTTTTGGGCCTTGTTGAAGACGGAGAAGGAGTCGCTGCTATTGCTTTACAAAATTTAGGTATTGATATGGAAAGTATAAAAATAGAAATTGAAGAAATGATTACATATGGAGACCAGTCACATTTTATAGGTGAAAGAATTTTTGCTCCTGCATTAAAAAGAGTAATTGATTATGCAGCAAATTATGCCATGGATATGGGGAATCCACATATTGGAACAGAACATTTGCTTTTAGGATTATTAAAAGAAGGAAAGGGAATTGCAGCTCAGGTCTTAGGGAATTTGGGTATTACATATGAAAAAGCTGAAAAAGAAATTATTTCTGTTCTGGGTATAACTGATTCCTATTCTTCTGAAAAAAAAGAAAAAAATAAACCCTCTGTTTTAGAAGAATTCGGGCATGATCTTACAGCATTGGCAATAATAGATAAACTTGATCCTGTTATTGGGAGAGACGTTGAAATTGAAAGAATCATTCAGATTTTGTCCCGTCGTACTAAAAATAATCCGCTATTAATTGGAGAACCTGGTGTTGGAAAGACAGCTATTGCTGAAGGTTTAGCAGAGAGAATTATAAATAATAATGTTCCCTATACACTTCAGGGGAAACGTATAATAGCTCTGGATTTAGTTTCAGTTGTTGCAGGAACTAAATATCGCGGACAGTTTGAAGAACGTTTAAAAGCAATAATAAAAGAAATAAAGCAAGCTAAAGGCAAAATAATTTTATTTATTGATGAGATACATACATTAATTGGTGCAGGTGCGGCAGAAGGTGCTATTGATGCATCCAGTATTTTAAAACCCGTTCTTGCACGAGGAGAAATGCAGTGTATCGGAGCTACTACGCAGAATGAATATCGAAAATATATTGAAAAAGATGGAGCTCTTGATAGACGCTTTCAACCTATTACAATATCACCTACAAATGTAGATGAAACAATTAAAATAATTCATGGATTAAAACCGAGATATGAACAGCATCATCATGTAATAATTTCTGATGATGCTATTAAAACAGCGGTTGAGTTTTCTGAAAGATATGTTGCAGATAGATTTTTGCCGGATAAAGCTATTGATTTAATAGATGAAGCAGGATCAAAAGTCCGTATGGGACATCATTCTAATTTCGAGGATTTATTATCGCTGAACAAGCAGCTTGAAAATATAAGACAGGAAAAAGAAAAAGCTGTTCTGCTCCAGGATTTTGAAAAAGCAGCTCTATTAAGAGATAAGGAAAGAGAATTAAAAACAAATATTTCTATATTAAAAGAAAGTTGTACTGAGCTTAATGATCAAACACCTGTAATAACATCTGAAGATATTGCTTATGTCCTTTCACGATGGACAGGAATTCCTGCTCTAAAACTTGAGGAAAAAGAAGTAGAACGTATTTTAAAAATGGAAGAAGAAATACATGAATATTTTGTTGGACAGGATGAAGCAGTAAAAACTATATGTAAAGCCATACGTCGTTCCAAAGCTAAACTTAAGGATCCTAAAAGGCCGATTGGATCTTTTATTTTTCTTGGTCCAACAGGAGTTGGAAAAACTTATCTTGCACATATAATTACGAAATTTTTATTCAGAGATGAAAACGCGTTAATAACTCTGGATATGTCTGAGTATCAGGAAAAATTCAATATTACCAGATTAATTGGTTCTCCGCCTGGTTATATTGGATATGAAGAAGGCGGATTGCTTACAGAAAAAGTTAGACGCAAGCCGTATTCTGTAATTCTACTTGATGAAATTGAAAAAGCTCATCCGGATATTTTTAATGTTTTTTTGCAGATTTTGGAAGAAGGACGTTTGAGCGATAGTCTTGGGCATGTAGTTGATTTTCGAAATACTGTGATAATAATGACTTCAAACATCGGAGCAAAGGATATAGAGAAAAATAAATCAATGGGATTTATAAACTTAAAATCTTTTGAGGCTTATGATAAAATGAAAGAGAATGTTATAGGAGAACTAAAAAATACGTTTCGTCCGGAATTTTTAAATCGAATTGATGAAGTTGTAGTATTCAGATCTCTTAATGATGATGAGCTAAAAAAAATAATAAATTTATTAATTAAAGATCTGGAGAAACGAACAGGATATAAAAATATAAAATTAACTCTTTCAGAAAATGCCATAGATTTTCTTATTTCCCACCGGGAGAATCCCTCTTATGGAGCTCGTCCATTGAAACGTATTATACAGAAATATATTGAAGATCCCCTTACTGAAGCTCTTCTAAAAGACAGTATAAAGGAAAAAACAACAATAAAAGTTGAAGTAGAGAATGAAAATCTAATTTTTTCTATTGAAAGAAATACTCCTCTGCTTGCAACAGTCGCTGGTGATAATATTTTATAATGAAGTATATGAAGGGAATATTGTGTTAAATTTCATTTTTAAAAATAAACCGATTTATATAATTTTATTTATTTTAATTTTATTAAATATTGTTAAAACAGATGCTCTAGAAATTAATTCTGTACAAGAAAAAAATAATATTATAACTGCAATAAAAGTTAATGGGCTTAAAAATCATGGGGATGAAGTTGTCCTGCGTACAATTTCCATACGCAAGGGAGATTTTGTTTCGTTTAGTATTATTCGTTCTGATATCAATAAACTATATAAACTCGGATTTTTTAATGATATCCAGGTAGATGCTCTTCAATCGGCTGAAGGAATTATAATAACATTTATTGTTAAAGAAAATCCAATTCTGCATAATGTTGAATTTATTGGAAATGAAAATTTAAAAAAATCAGAAATTGAAGAAGAATTGGATAAAATGCCATCTCTTAGTAAGCTTCGGTCAGGCATGGGTTATTATGCAGATATGGAAAAAGCTACGTTGGAACGTCTTATAGATTTCTATAGAACTAAAGGATTACCAT
>JACRDZ010000106.1 GCA_016212735.1 Candidatus Firestoneibacteriota bacterium
CGAGTGGAAATTATAAAATTGGTGAAACTGCGCAGGTTTGTTCAGGCAGCACTTTTAAAATAAAAATAGACTATGATGTCACTCAAGGCTGTGAATTGAGTCTATATAGGGGAAGACCTGATACGGATAGTTCTTCCCGCATTGCTAATACTATCTCTTCGATTTTTTTCCCTAAGTTTGGATATTGTAATATTTTATCAAATTTAAAAGATATTAAATTAGATGGAACTGAAAATATTAGTGGAGAAGAATGTTATATTATTTCTTGCAGCAGTTCAATTTCAAAAAAGGAAATCTTTTGGATATCAGCAGAAAATAAGTTAATTATAAAATATCACCATTCTTTTGAGGATCCTGATAATAAAACAGAATCCCATGAAGAATTTGATTCTACTATAAGCAAAACAAACATAGTATTAATACAAACAATTTTAGAGCAAGCTTTAGAAAAAGAAGGGATAAAAACTAAAGGAGAGGATGATAAAAAGAATATAGAAGATTTTGTAAATGCTATGAAGCAAATATCTAAAATGATAAAAATAACTGGTTTTAGCGAAGAAACTTACTCAAACATCCATTCTCCTCAATTAAGCGATAAAGATTTTGAATTTAATTTTCCAGAAGGTACTGTTTTAAAAGAAGACCCCTTTACTGATATGTTTAATAATCTACAGTTTAAATTAAAAGGAAAAGAATATATATCAGAATATTTTAGTTTATTAAAAGAAAAAAAATTTGATGATTTTGAAAAGAAATTTGGAGAGATTCAAAAAGATTTTAGAAAGAACGAAGAAAAGGTAACAGATATTTATGTTTATATTGCTAAAGAAGAGAATATTCTTCCTATACTGGATGAATGGTGCGGTAAAAAACCTAACTCATATATGGCTTTCACTGCAAGAGGATTGTTTTATATTAAGTATGCTTGGGAAGCAAGAGGTGGAGACTGGGCAAAAAATGTTAAAGAAGATGCATGGAAACCATTTTTTGAAAGACTTAACCTTGCAAAACAAAATTTGGAAAAAGCATATTCGCTTAATCCTGATGTTCCTTATGCCGCTTCTTATTTAATTATAGTTGCTAAAGGAATTGGAAGTAGAATGGAAAAAAATCATCACAGCTATATGGAAGATTATTTTCAAAAAGCTTTAAAATCTGATCCATATAATTATTCGGTGCATTCTCATAAACTAGATTTTTTATTCCCTAAATGGCATGGAAAATCATTTGAAGAAGTGTTTAAATACGTTAGGACAGTTCTGAAAAAAATACCGGAAAATAAAAAATTAAGAGATATATTAATTGAAGCCCAAGATGAAATGTTTGACAGAGGAAATTTTGAAGCAGATTATTTAGGCGAAAAGGTTTTTTGGGAAGAGATAAAAGAAGTATATGATGAATGGATAAAAGAAGAACCTGAAAATAAAGAAATTAAAAGAAACTATTTTATGATAGCAATGCTGGCAAAAAAATATGATATTGTTTCCGAAGATTTTTTTAATAATAAAATGGCTTATACCTCACCGAATAAAACATTTGAACAAAAACTTGCTGAATCGTATTTGGATTATAAAATTTATGGATATTCTTTATATGGGATAAAATTATATGATGATGCAATTAATTTATTTAATGAAATACTAAAAACTAATAAGGATGATTCTTTATATTGATAAAACTTATTTAGATTCGCTTAAACTACCATATTCTAAAGAAGTAATAAAAATAACGGAATTTCATGTTGGTTATATTAGAATACTTACTCATATTACTTTTGATTATAATGAGGATGTTGATTTTACTAAGTTTATGAGGTTCCAATATAAAGGAATGGATCAATATAATCCATCTGATTTTTATGATTTAGAGTATCATGAAAATTTAGAAAGTATAAACGTGTCTTTCTCTGAAAAATATAAAAATCCAATAATTACTTTTAAGCTAAAAGGAACAATAAAAGTATTAATAGATTTAATAGGAGATGGGCTCTTACTTATCAAAACTAATGAGAAACAGCATAAAAATTGTTTAAGGAATTAACAGGAACAAAATTTGAAGGGCAAAGCAAAGAAAAACTGAAATTAATTTGACAAATAATTTTTCTTGACATATAAAAATTGATAAATATAATATCCTTTGTTAGTTAATAATTTAATTGTGAATAGAAAAGAAAATCAGGATAGGGAAAACGGTGAAAAACCGTTACGGGTCCGCCGCTGTAACCTCGATATAGGACCATACAAATTGCTTTTTAATTCAGGCAATAAAGTCACTGTCCAGTTTTAAATGTTCTATGTTTAATGTTCAAAGTTCTATGTTTAATATAGAACATGGGATCAAAAACTAGAGCAAAATCAGGATGGGAAGGCTAGGTATGGTCAAGAGAGGGAGTCAGAAAACCTGCCTAATTTCTTAATATTCACCATTTCTTCGTGAACAAAGAAAAGGTGAAAAGATGAAAAAATTTTTATTTTTTGGTATTACTGCTATTTTAGCTATCTTTTTAATAAGTGCATGCAGCATCTCTTCCACAGACACTCATTCTTCAAAACTTCAAAAAGGTTCTCCGAAACGAATTATATCTCTTGCTCCAAGCATAACTGAAATTCTTTTTGCTTTGGGTCTTAACAACTCGATAGTAGGTGTTACAGATTATTGCAATTATCCTCCGGAAGCTTTAAATAAAACAAAAATCGGTGGATTTGTAAATACTAATATTGAAACTGTTGTTGCTTTAAATCCAGATATTGTAATTGCTACAAAAGACGGCAACAATAAGATGATTGTTGAGAAATTAAAATCGTTAAACATATCTGTTGAAGTTGTTAACACTCAATCTATAAATGATATTTTTACTTCTATTACGCAGATAGCAAAACATACTTTTTGCGAAGATAAAGGGAAGGCATTAATTGCAGATTTAGAGAGACAAATTGAAAAAATAAAAACAAAAACCAAAAATAAAACGCATCCGAAAATTCTTATGGTTTTTGGCCATAATCCTCTTATAGTAGCTGGTCCAAATACATTTGCAAATGAATTGATAGAACTTTCAGGAGGAGAAAATCTGGCTAAAAATGCAAAGACATCATACCCTGCTTATAGTCTGGAACAGATTATAAATGAAGACCCTGATTTTATTTTGGAAGCATCAATGATCACATCCGAAAATGAAAAAGTAGTAACTTTTTGGCATGAATGGCCTAATCTCAAAGCTGTTAAACAAAATAAAATATATTTTTTAGATTCGGATATTGTAACTCGTCCTGGGCCAAGAATAAGTATTGCTCTGGAAAAACTCTTTGAAATTATTCATCCAGAAAAGGGGTAGAAACTTTTGAAAGAAAATAAATTTAAATACACAGTATCTGTTTTGATTGTTTTATCTATAATACTTTTTACTACAATATTAATATCGAGTCTTATAGGTGCTGTTGATATTAAGTTTCAAACGTTTTTTGAAATATTCAAAGGGAATGCGCAATTAACAAAAGAAGGGATTATTTTAAAAGAGATACGATTGCCGCGTATATTTCTAGGTGTTCTAACTGGAGGAGTTCTTGCATGCTGTGGTGTGGTTTTTCAAGCATTGCTGCGGAATAAACTTGCAGATCCATACATATTAGGAATTTCAGGTGGTGCAGCACTTGGTTCAATAATAGCATTATTAATAGGCGTTAATATAGCATGGATAGGATTCGGCGCTGTTCCTATATTCGCTTTTTCAGGAGCACTTGCAACTATTTTCCTTGTTTATTATTTTTCTCAAATTAAAAAAAATATTATAGTTGATCGACTGCTTCTGGTCGGAGTTGTAATAAATTATATTTTTTCCGCATTTATACTCTTTTTAACAACATTATTAAATTTTACAGATTTCCATTCTGTTATGTTCTGGCTTATGGGAAGTCTTGGTGTTTCAGAGTATCCACATCTTGCAATTATATCAATTTATTGTTTTTTGGGAATATCGGTTCTCTGGTATTATTCGTATGATCTTAACATTATTTCTATTGGAGAAGAAGAAGCTGAGCATCTTGGGATCGAAGTTGAGAGGGTAAAAATTATATGTTTCGTAGCAGCATCTTTACTAATCGGAGCGGTAGTATCTCTAAGCGGACTTATAGGTTTTATCGGGCTTATAATACCTCATATTCTGAGATTTATATTAGGAGCCGACCATCGAGTTTTAATTCCGTCATCGTTTCTTCTTGGAGGAATATTTCTTGTAGTATGTGACACGATTGCACGCTCTTTAGTGGCTCCAACAGAACTTCCTGTTGGTGTTGTTACAGCAATAATAGGCGGACCGGTTTTTGTATATCTTCTAAAAAAGCGAGGATAAATTTTGAATATTATTAATATAAAAAATTTAAATTTTTCTTATGATTTAAAACAGATACTTACAGAAATTGATTTTTCTGTTGAGAAAGGAAGTTTTTTCGGATTAATAGGTCCTAATGGTTCAGGAAAAACAACATTGCTTAAAATAATTTCAGGAATATTATCACCGTCAAGCGGGCATGTGTATATAAATGATAAAAACTTAAATACGTTTGCCAGAAAATCAATAGCAAAAAAAATTGCTATAGTACCGCAGGAGATTAAAATAGATTTCCCTTTTACAGTAGAGGAAATTGTTCTTATGGGACGTGCTCCTTATCTAAAGCATTTTTCTTTTGAAGGAGAAAATGACAGGGAAATAGCAAAAGAAGCAATGAATATGACTGATACTGAAAAATTCAGAGACAGGCTTATATATGAGCTCTCAGGCGGAGAGAGACAGCGTGTTATTATTGCACGCGCATTAGCGCAAATGCCGGAAATACTGTTATTGGACGAACCAACAGCATCTCTGGATATAAAGTATCAAATTGAAATATATAATCTGCTATATAAACTTAATAGAGAAAGAAAAATTACAGTAATTGTTGTATCTCATGATTTGAATCTTATAAATCACTATTGTGATAAAATCTTGCTTCTTTATGAAGGTGTAATAAAATCACTTAACACTCCGCATGAAGTAATTACAAAGAAGAATATAAAAGAAGTTTATCATATTGATGTTGAAATTAATTTATCAAATAAAGATGGGAAAAAATGGATTCTTCCGCTTATGAATTAAGCCTGATAAATCAGGCAACTACAAAAATTTCAATGTAGTTGCTCGATACTCAATTAAAAATGTTGAGTACAAGTTTATCGAGCGTTTCAAATTCCTGTACCTTGAATTAGAGATAAAAATATGAAAATAATTTTAATCCGTCATTGTGA
>JACRDZ010000107.1 GCA_016212735.1 Candidatus Firestoneibacteriota bacterium
CTGTCATCCCCGACATGTTTAATCGGGGATATGGTTTTAGAAAGTGTTACTGCCGAAGGCAGCCTAATTTAAAAAATTTTCTATGACATTTATGTTTAGGATTTTAAAAGCAATAGATAGTATAAAAAGATTAATAATTTAACAGTACACAGAGGGGGAGATAATAAAAACTCTTCTAACTCATTAATATTTAAGGATTTCTCTGTGTTCTCTGTGGTGAAATTCTTTTTTCTGTGGTTCCATTTTTTATCCCCTTTTTTTTATTTTTGACAGTACCTTTGACAGTACCTAAAATTCAGTTTCAACGCTGAACATTACTGGTAAAAGAGGCTCATCATAAACAGTTTTCTTTTCTGAGAAATCTTTATTCCAATAATAATCATAAACATTTTTATACTGATAAATATTAAATAAATCAAGTGCCATTGTTGTTTTTGAATCTTTCTTTTCACTGACAAGCCATGCAAGCCGCACATCTAATTTATGGTACAAGGGAAATCGCTTTGAATTACTTGTACCGAAAATAGGACTGAATTCACCTGTTCCACCTGGTGTTTCTTCTCGTCCGACAACAGGTGTATATGGTCTTCCCGAATGCATTTTTCCCTTCAGCCCTACAGAAAATTTTTTACTGAATTTATAATTATACACAAGATTTAAAATATTAGGCTCGTCCTGCTGTGCGTAATACCATCCTCTACCGTCATTTGCATTGCGTTTTGTAACAGCATAAGCATAAGTCAACCATGCATCATATCTGCCTGAAGGGGTTTTCTTTTTCTGCAGGAAAAATTCTGCTCCATATGCAAATCCTTTGCCTTTTGTTGAATATCCATTATCATAAATCTGGATATTATCAAGATTTTTATAATATGTTTCTAAACGCATAAAATGCTTTAAGTCCAGTGAATATGAATTTAATGTATTAGCTGCATGGAAATTGCTTAAATCCACAAAACCACCATTCTGTTCCTCCTCTGGTATACGCATTTTTGTATTGTCTTTTGAATGCAGAAAGCTGAAAGTTAAAATATTTTTATGACCTGAAGAATATTTAAATTTAGTATACAATTCGCCCATATATGGAATTCAAATCACCGTCAGACACAACTCCTGGTAGGGTTGTTAATGTGCGTACAGGATCCTGAAAAGCTCCAGTCTGGTTTCTGATATCTTCGGATTTCAATTTAAAAAAACTTGATTTCGGTTCATTAACAACTGTTCCGGATATAGGTTTAATAACAATTTTATCACTGGTTACTTCAATATAATTTAAACTTATATTAAGTTCAACAGTTTTATCTTTTTCCAGAATAATATTAAGAACAGTTTCTTTTTCAAACCCATTCTTTTTGATAATACATTTCATACACTCCGTTTTTTATTTTCTATACCTATAGACTATTAGTTTTAATTACATAGGTATGTTTAGACCAAAACTAATAGATCTAATTATTTAATAATTTCGATTGACTACAAAATTTATTAATAATATAATTCTAAAAGAATATCATAGGCATATGGATCAATATTTAAATTCTTTAGAATGTGAGTAATATAATATGAAATTAGATAAATATATAAAATCCTTAAAATCCAGTAAAAAATTTATGCAAAAGACTGATCTTTTGATGACAAATGAAAAAAACAGATATCTGACAATTTTTCAGAGTATTTATGAACCTGTTCTTATTATTAATAAAAAAATGCAGATTATAGAAGTTAATAAAGCTTGTGAAAACTTTTTTGGAATATCTTCTATGAAGTTAAAAGGAAAGAATTGTTCAAAAATTTTTGGTCCTACATTTAATAAGAGATATCCTCTTGAGAAAATTATTAAAAACAAAATATCTTTATCTAATTTAGAAATTATATTAAAAGCGAAGGATGAAAATAAAATCTGTCTTTTAAGCGGTTCATATCTAAATGATATCAGTAATAAATATGTTGGAGCTATTGTTATACTGCAGGATATTACTGACCACAATAAAGCTTTACGTGAATCAGAAGAAAAATTTAGAAATCTGGCAGAAAAATCTCCAAATATGATATTTATAAACAGCATGGGAAAAATTGTGTATGCTAACCAGATATCTGAGAAGATAATGGGATATAAAATAGAAGAATTTTTATCCCCTGATTTCAATTTCCTTTCTCTAATTGCTCCAGAATCTGTTAATTTGATTAAGCAGGCATTTAGTAAACATAAGAGAGGAGAGGAGATCCCGCCTTATGAATATAAGCTTGTTTCAAAGCAGGGCAGGATTATTGATGCTATAATAACTTCAAAATTAATTAATTATAAAGGATACAAAGCTATTTTAGGAATAGTAACAGATATTACTGAACATAAATTATCAGAAAAAGCTCTTTTGGAAAGCGAACGAAGATACCGTATGCTGTTTGAAAATGCAGGTGATGCAATATTTATTTTAGATGCTGAAGGAGAAAATGCCGGGAAAATTATTGCTGCAAACAAGGCTGCAGCAGATATGCATGGATATACTATTAAAGAAATACTGACAAAAAATATAAAAGATCTGGATACTCCAGAATCTGCAAAAGATTTTTCTAAACGTGTTAATAGAATATTAACCAATGAATGGGTGAAGGAAGAGATTTTTCACCAGAAGAAAGATGGAAATATATTTCCTGTTGAAATTAGCGCAGGATTGTTTGAACTTGATAATCATAAATATTTTATGGCTTTTGATAGAGATATATCTGATCGGTATAAAATGGAGGAATCTCTAAAAAAGGCAAAACTTGAGCTGGAAGTGCAAAATGAGGAATTAAAAAAGCTGGATAAAATTAAAGATAATCTTATGCGGGACGTTACTCATGAATTAAAAACACCAGTTGCAAAACAGAAAATGCAGATTGATATATTAGCTCAAATTCTTGAAAAACATGCAATAAAAGAAAAATATTCTGATATATTAAAAAGAATAGAAAACACAATTAACAGGCAGGAAAATGTTATAAACAATATTTTAAATCTTTCCAGACTAAAAGCAGGCGGAATGAGATATAATATTCAATCTATACGTCTTGATCATGTGTTGGAAGAAGTATTAAATGATTATCAGCTAATGATGGAAATGCATGATATTACATTGGAGAAAGACCTGCCAGAAATAATAATTAATTCTGATAGAGAAATGATTTTTCATGTATTTTCCAATTTAATTAATAATGCAATTAAATACCGCAGTCAGATGCAGAAACCATATATTAGAATTTTTATAGAAAGAGATGAAAATGTTGTTAGAGTATTAGTTAGAGATAATGGCATAGGTTTAAAAGAAGAAGAAAAAAATAAAGTATTTGACCATTTTTATCAGGTCTGTGCATCTTCCGAAGGTATTGGGGTTGGCTTGACTATTGCTAAATTGATTATTAATGATTTGGGCGGGGAAATCCATCTGGAATCTGAAGGACAGAATAAAGGAGTTACCGCTGTTGTAGAATTTGTTGTTTACAGACTTAAAGAGGTGATCTTATGAAAAAAACAGTTCTTATAATTGAAGATGATGTTGATATTCAGACTTATTATGAAGTAGTACTCTCTAATCTGGAAATAACTTTATTAAAAGCTGGTAATGGAAAAGAGGCATTTACAATTATCGATTCTGGAGTAAATCCTGATCTTATCATTCTTGATATAATTATGCCTGTAATGAATGGGGAAGAGTTTTTATATGAACTAAGAAAAGTAAGGAAATTAAATATACCTGTGATATTAAGCTCTGTAGATGAAGTATCAGCTAAAGAAATAACCTCGAAATATAAAGTAAAATATGTTTATTATAAACTTGGAAGTCTTGATGATTTATTATGTATGATAAAGAAAATTCTTTTTTGAAAATCATTAAATATTAATAATATATATCTGGTTTTCCCCGGTCATCTGAGCAGTGCGTAATGCTTCCTGAGCATGTTTAATGAATTGTTTTTCATCAAGACTTGTTTTTTCAGGAATATATGTTTTAATTCCAATGTTAACGCTGAAAGAAGTTTCTTTATTTTCATAAAATATCTTATACTGTTTTATAATACTTATTAATCTTTCAGCAACTATTTTAGCATCATTTGAATTTATTTCCGGTAAAATAAAAATAAAACTCGATCTGTCAATTTTCCCCTTTAAATCTACTGAGCGTAAGTTACTTTTTAATAAATTTGCCAATTCTAATAATGCAAATTCACATTTTTCTAATCCACATAATGAGAATATATTTTGCCAGTTGCTTAAGTCAAGTAAAATACAACTCATATCTCGTTTATAACGTTTTGCTCTTTCTAATTCATGGTGCAGTCTCTCAGATATATACTGAAAAGTATAAAATTCTGTAATATTGTCAATTATATATTTATCTATATTTTTAGAGGATTCATGCAATTTTGTCTCAACTATTTTCAGGGAATCAGTAATATCTTTTATATCATTACTTATGTTATATCTTTCAGCAGGGATCTCTTTTCCTGAAGCAATATCATTGCATAATTTATCTAATTTAGTAAAAGAAGAAAAAGCTTTTTTATCTGTATAAATAAACATAATAAAAGAAACTATAAGTATTAGAGAAAATCCTCCAATAAGAACAAACAAAAGTGTTATTTTTTGAGTTTTGGAATAATTTGTTGAAATACCAATAATTATTGCTCCGTCTAGTCCCTGTATATGGATTGGCTCACCAAGTTCATATACTTCTTCATAAACATGTTTTGCTTCTCTATTAATCATTTTCTGCTGGGTTAATATATTTGGCAAAAAACTGTCTTTATAAAATCTGCCGATTTCTTTTATGTTACTATGGCTTACTATTTCACCGCTATTATTAACAACCATTAAATAAGACACACTAAAATTTTTAACTAAATTTTCCATAAAAGGGGTAATATTTTTTTGCATATCATCCGAATTCTGGTGGCTTATAACTTCTGCTTTGAAATTTTTAAGTAAAATATAATTTAACATTTGCGTCTGTTGTTTAATCCATATGAAACCAGTAATTCCGATTATTATACACATAATTAAGCTGATAATTATAGAAATTATAATTAGTTTTATTACATTTTTTTTCATATATTTACTCCAAAAATAGATTAAATATCTAGTTTATAATGTATAGGGATTAAAACAACTCATTAATATTTTTCGGCAGGTACAGCATAAAGATTAAATATTATTTAAAAAATTAAAATATAATTACTAATATCTATTTATTACCATAAAAAATTTCCATTTTGCATTTCTTACAATCAAATTTAACTAAAAGTATACGATTATTTTCATCTTTTAAATATAAAGGCTCTTTTATTCCTTCATTTTTCAAACTTTTTCCACATAATGAAAATTCATGTTTAATACAATATTTTGAGGATATTAATATCCTATCACGTATTTTAAGTCCGGATTCAATAGCAGGTTCTATAATAGTCACTCCATGACGATGATAAAAATCTTCTGCTTTTTTATTTAAAACGTTACAGCGATAATCAATAGTTTTTTCTGGATACGGGATTGCATTTTGAATTAATTTCCCTCTTAACGCTTGGAAGTTTTTTGTTCGAACATCAATAATGCTATTAATTACATTGCGTCTTAATTCATTAAGAATAGAAACAGGAATAAAATTGGAGTATTAAACGAAGTCATGTTAGTTTTTTTACCATTTAAACCATAGGATGTATAATCCCGATTGAATGTTTTATAGGGATTTGGTATAAAATCTAATACTGTTTTTCCTGATGAACTTTTTACAAAATTATTATTAAAAATTTCGTCCAGTTTTTTACGATAAAAACTAACAATATTTACAACATAAGGAATATCCTTTAATCTGCCCTCAATTTTAAATGATGTTACTCCTGCGTTAAGAAGTTCTTTTAAATAATTTGACCGATTAAGATCACGAAGTGAAAGGAGATAACGGTCTTTTATAAGTATTAGTCCGTTTGAATCATATAGACTGTATTTGTGTCTGCATGGTTGTGCGCATTTACCCCTGTTACCGCTTCTGCCGCCGAGTGCATAGCTTAAATAACATTGTCCGCTATAGCTGACACACAGAGATCCATGTACAAAACATTCAAGATCAACTGTTGTTTTTACACGAATTTCTTTTATTTCCTTTAGTGTCAATTCTCTGGCAAGGACAACACGTTTAAATCCTATCTTTTCAAGAAACAGAACTTTTTCAGGAGTAGTATTATGCATTTGAGTACTTGCAAAAAGCGGAACAGGAGGAAGATCAAGCTCAAGAAGTCCAACATCCTGAATTATTAATGCATCTATTCCTGCTTCATATAGATTTTTTATTAATCTTAGTGCCTGCGATAGTTCATTATCATGCAAAATAGTATTTAAAGCAATATAAACGCGTGCATAATATTTGTGTGCATAAGATACAAGCTTTTCAATATCTTCAATGTTGTTTTCTGCGTTTTCACGTGCACCAAATTGTTCAGCACTTATATACACTGCATCTGCACCAGAATTTATTGCAGCAATACCTGTTACCATGTTTCTAGCAGGGGCAAGAAGTTCAATTTTTTTTAAGTTATTTTTTATATATGTCATAATAATATAGCCATCAGATTTATTCCCTTTTGACCGCTGATTTTAGTTTATAATCGATTTTAAAACCCTTTTCCTCCAACAGAATTAGCGGTGTTTTTCCCTCATTATTTTTTATATTCAAATCCGCGTTTTTACTAATTAATAATTCAATTATTTCCTTATATTCTTTTGATATTGCAAAATGCAGCGGAGTTATACCATCGATATCTTTTGCATCAACATCTGCTCCTTTATTTATGATAAATTCAACAATGTCTTTTTCGTTTCTTGCAACTGCATAATGCAGTAAAGAACCTCCTTCTCTATCTTTTGTATTTATATCAATACCTTTATTAATAAGATATTTCACTCTATCTTCATCATTATTCAAGAGCGCACGATATAATTCTACAATTATATCTGTTTTATCATTTTTATAATTATAAATCATTTTATGCATTTGTTTAAAATTTACAGATTTATCTTTTGGATTATTGTGTAATCCAAATTTTGCTCCTTTTGAAACAAGATAATCTTCAATTTCTTTATATTTATTTTCATCTGCAATATTTAACGGTGTTTGTCCGAAACAGTCTCTTTTATTAACATCTGCGCCA